>JACMKG010000017.1 GCA_014380255.1 Prolixibacteraceae bacterium
ATGACAAAAAAGTCGTCTGTTACAAACGATCCTGTCTCTGAAAGCGAATTTTCGGACTGGAAAGTTGGAAGCAGATTAAGATTTTCGCCAAGAATATTGCGGTTATCATACGATCCATCCCCCAGCAACAGAACGTATTTCAAAGCCTTGCCTCCCGATTGTTTTCCCCGGTCATAATACATTCTGAAATAGTTACGTATGCCGGCAGGGTCAGGCAATCCACCTGAGAATTCATTGAAAATCAAATCAGGAGTAATAACCAAAACGATCATCTGATCGGCATTACGATGGATATCAGCCAATTCATTAGCCTCGGTTAAAAAAGCAGCATTGGTAACAATGATCATATCGGCCATTTCTCCCCCATGCAGGTTCTGATTGGCAACCTCTCCTGCAAATTCAGGAGACGGAATGTTTCCTGAAGAATTGAACGCCACATATTCATTGATAAGCGGTGAATTGGATTTAAACCGAAGTTGCGCGTTCAAATAAGTGGCAGGCATTTCAACGGTCTGATGAATGTCGGTTATATTTAAGATCTTGGTTCCTGAAGTTGCTCCCGAAACAACAAATTCAGATACTTGCACTACCCCATCAGCACCAATGCCCCTGAAACTTGTCACATCGCCTGTCATACTTAACATGCTCATATAATTGACGGCCACATAATCAAGCCATCCGGTCGACACATTGTTTCTGGCATTGTAAGTGAGTTTAAGCGGAAGAGTCTTCCCGGGGAGAGTTTGCATGGCTGTTTTTACTCCTTTTCTTGCAAAATCATAATCACTTTTTAGACTAAAGGGGATGTTCATCACAAGCCTTCCATTCATCGTCAAATCCATGCTATTTGCATCTGAAGATCCTCCGGCTGCCGATAGCATAACTGAAGCAGGAATCGATAAATCAGGATTATCCAGGTTAATGTTGATTGAGTGGCTTTCACCCATAAAAAATTGTTTCCCATACCATTCGCTTCCCGATTGAATTACATTCGCTTCTTCCTTTTCATACAATGCATAGTTCGGAAATGTATTTATCTGTCGCCCTGACATGTCAGGAACTTCGGGTGCTTTTTGAATCACAAGAGGTGTTCCCTGGTCGGAGAGGAAAAAGTAAGTCTCTGTGGAATAATAATTCTGTTGGTGAGACAAGGTAGCCGTTTGAAGATCATAATTAAGTTGGATATTCCCGGTGGCATAGAAAAACAAAGCGTCTTTATTTGCATTATCTTTTCCTTTCCACACCGGGTAAGGCAGCAAATCATCTGCTTTCAAATCCTTGTTTAACAGCGGGAGCATGTATCCTCCATTCCCATATAGGACAACGCTTTCGGGATTTGTATATCCCCAGCTTTTTAATTGATCGTACGTAATTTTATAAATGCCCTTATCCTTAACTTTAATTTTGTTCCACTTTCCACTTTTAAGTACCGAGGATTGTTTCCAATCGTATAATGCCTTGGCTGATTTAAGCATCGGGGCTTTTTCATTTATTACCAGGGTAAATTCCATCAGCCGTTGCACCTGGCCGTTGCGTTTAACAAAAGGAAGAACAGATACCCTTGTATGATATTTGCCAGCCGAAGTTCCTGGAACTATGGAATATTGCAGTTCTTCGCTTAATAAGTCATTCAATATTTTGGTAGAATCACTAAAAGTTTCAAATACTGTATTGGTAATAACAATATCAGCAGCAGATGCTTGAAGCTCGAAACTCTCAACCCAATACGGCAAGTTATTTTCTCCTGTTATTACAGCTCCTTCAAATAAACTTCCTAATGCAGGCATCCCGGTCTTTTCAGATGAGACAGCCTGTTTCCAAACCACCTTTCTATGATAATCGGTGGACCATCCCCAAAGGGCAATAAAAAGAAATATATAAAAAAGTAATAATTTTCGCATTGTCATGTTTTAATTATATATCCACAAACGATTGAGGATAGTTTATATTGTTAGCTGAAGGTTTGACTGACATATATTTTATCTTATTTGCCTTTTGTGGTAGACAAAAATACATAGAAGAAACAAGCTTACACAAAAAAAGATTGAACAGTCGAACAATAAGAATTCAACAATTTAGTTATATTTGTAGGTCTTTAAAAGTTGGAGTATAAAACAGAAAATAAGCCATGCTAAAAATCATCAATCATTAGCAAATCCAATGGCAATTAAAAATAAACTATTTTACAGATGAAATTGAAATACATAATGTTCTTAAGTCTTGCAGCACTCATGGCAGGATGCGGATTATTTGGAAAGGGCGGGAGCTCTGATGTCTCTCATTCAACCGGATGGGCATTTGATGATGCAGACAATGGAGGCTTTCAGTCTGACAATAACTATGAACAGGAGACAGGTCCAGGACTGGTTTTCATACAAGGGGGAACCTTCTCCATGGGGCGTGTAGAACAGGATGTGATGTACAACTGGAACAATGTTCCCAAGAGGGTGACTATTGCATCCTTTTACATGGATGAATCAGAGGTATCGAACATTGATTACAGGGAATACCTGTATTGGCTTAGAAGAGTGTATCCACAGAACCCTGAAAAGCACAGGGAAGCTCTTCCTGACACCTTGGTATGGCGTGAAAAGCTTGCATACAACGAACCTTATGTAAGCAACTATCTTCGTCATCCGGCCTATGGTAATTATCCAGTGGTAGGGGTTTCCTGGAAGCAGGCTGATGCCTATTCGAAATGGAGAACAGACCGTGTGAATGAAGGTATTTTAATCAAAAAAGGAATTATTACTCCTGACAATGCCCAAACCGGAGAAAACGTATTTACCACCGAATCATTCCTTGCAGGGTTATACCAGGGCACGGAAGGGAAGAACCCTTTAAAAGATGCAGCAGGAACAGGAAGAAGAGTACGTTGGGAAGATGGATTATTGCTTCCGAACTATCGCCTTCCTACCGAAGCTGAATGGGAATATGCTGCCCTGGGTCTTGTAGGTAATACGGAAGATGAACTGCTGACAGACAGAAAACTGTACCCATGGAAT
>JACMKG010000018.1 GCA_014380255.1 Prolixibacteraceae bacterium
GTAGCTATTGTAGGAATAATTAATGCAGTTAATCTGGTGGATGGAATTGATGGGTTAGCTGGAGGCATAGGCCTTTTGGCATCCATGGTTTATGGATTCTGGTTTCTGCAAGCGGGCGACTATATCTATGCACTTTGTGGGTTCAGTTTAGCTGGAAGCCTTATTGCATTTCTTCTCTACAATGTTTTTGGCAACACGAATAAGATCTTCATGGGTGATACCGGATCTCTGGTATTGGGAACCGTTTTGGCAATCATGACCCTCCATTTTAATATTTATTACCCCGAGATAAAAACGGCAGCCCATGGGTTACCAGCCATTTCTCTGGCCATCATTATTGTGCCTGTTGTGGATACCATCCGGGTTATTGCCATTCGTATAGCTCATAAACGCTCACCCTTTTCTCCGGATATGAATCACATTCATCACAATTTGCTTAAACTAACCGGTGATCACAAAATCACAAGTGCCATCATTGTAGCTATTAATGCCCTGATAATACTTTGTGCATTCCTGTTAATTGATGAATTGGGAAATAACATCCTGTTCTTTTTATTGCTGATTTCAGGCTTTGTTTTAGGAAGCATTCCATTCTATATGCTGAGATGGAACAATGCCCATAAAGAGAATAAAACGATCTTTGCATTATCCATCTTTCTTAAGAAATTCAAGTCAGAGTAAGTTTCTTCATTTCATTGATTAAATCTGTACCTAAGGCCAAAAGAAATATTAATGATGTCTGTCAGGTCGATTATGTTATTTCCGTATGCACTTAAAATATACAGGTCATTGGTATTTACCTCGTAGAAAAAAGACCAGTTACGCGGAGATTCCTTTGACGGCTGGAATGATATAGTCTGACCCAAAAATACATTAAACCTCGTATTGGTTGACCAGAAATAATAGTTCTTCGGATACTTGGAAGGAAGCCTTTCCCAGAAGTATGAACCGAATATTTTATTCATATAGATTCCTGCAGTAAGGGGCTCATAGGAAAACTTATCGTTTAATTCTATTCTGAAAGGGGTATAAGTTTGCTTTAACGTGAAGGTAATGTGACCTTTCATATTATCGATTTTGGGTATAAACCCTATAAAAATATCGGTTTCCCATTGCGTCTTTTTGCCATATGATAATCCTGGTCCAACAGAGAACATGCCCATTGAACCCGCAAACTGGAACTTGGCCTGATCGGGAATAAACCTGCTCCAGTAAGATTCAGCCTTTTCTTTCTTTTCTTTACCGGCCTCCTGCCCTATTGCCAGAGATGAACAAAGAACGAATACCAAAAACAATATAGACCTAAATAGTAACATGCGGTAACAATTAAAAATATACCAGACTAGAAGTATATTTATTTCCAACGATGGTAAATAATATATAGTTACGACCCGACATATCATCGCAGCCATAAAATTTGATGCCGTTATTTAAATACTCATTGACTGCAAAGTGATGAATATGGCCATGGAGGCAAAACAGAGGATTTTTGTAGCTTTCGAGAATGCGTTTAAATCCAATCACTGATTCCCCATTAAACTGGATATCGTTAGGCGGCGAATGCATCACAACAATGTTATTTTCAATACCGGTTGTATCAGAGATAAAGCGAGACATAAAATCAAGATCCGGAATAGGTGTATCTTCAATGCCTTCCAGTGCATTGGTATTGATACATATAAAACGCGTTTTTCTGAAGGTGAAGGAAAAATTATAATCCCCGTAAATGTTCCTGTATACTTCTTTCCCATGGCCAATCATATCATGATTTCCAATAAGGGCTACATAAGGCATTTTAAGCTCTTTTAGAATATCGTGAATCCACAGATATTCCTTGCTTAAGCCAAAGTCTGTAATATCGCCACCATGAATTACAAAGTCAATTCCATTCAATTGGTTTGCTGCTTTTACAAAGGCCTGCGTTTCATCATAAAAGCGCTGAGTATCTGAAATAAATAGAAACCGGATCGTATCATTTTCATCATCCGCAGCCTCAATTCGAGTAATATTAAAGTTATTTA
>JACMKG010000124.1 GCA_014380255.1 Prolixibacteraceae bacterium
ATACGGTAAAATCCGTCTTCGGTTTTCACGGCCAGATCGCCCGAATGCAGCCAGCCATCCTTATCAATGGCCTTGGCCGTAGCCTCGGGGTTCTTGTAATAACCTTTCATCAGGTTATACCCACGGCAACAGATTTCTCCCTGTTCTCCTACCGGGCACTCTTCACCTGTATCGGGATTGACAATCTTCACCTCCACGTTGGGAAATTCAAACCCTACGGTGGTGGCACGAACTTCTGGGGTATTATGTATCCGTGTAGCGGTCATGCCCGGTGAGGTCTCGGTCAGGCCATACACGATAATGATGTCTTTCATATTCATTTTCTGCATCACCTGGTTCATGGTTTCAATGGGGCAAAGGGCCCCGGCCATAATACCGGTACGCAGGGAACTCAGATCGAACATACTGAACATGGGGTGATTCAGCTCGGCAATAAACATGGTAGGTACACCGTACAGGGCGGTACATTTTTCTTTTTCCACCGAAGCCAGTACCATCAGCGGATCAAAATCCTCGACCATCACCATGGTGGCCCCGTGGGTGATAATGGCACACAGGGCAAGCACGCAGCCAAAACAATGGAACAGGGGCACACACACCAGAAGCCGGTCGTTGGCCGTATATCGCATGCATTCACCAGCCGCATACCCGTTGTTAAGGATATTGTGATGGGTGAGCATCACACCTTTTGGAAAACCTGTAGTACCTGAGGTATATTGCATATTAACCACATCGTGGCAACTGACATTTTCTTTGATCTGCTCCAGTTCAATATCGTCGATATGGTGGCCCAGCAGAATAAGTTCTGCCGTATTATACATGCCACGGTGCTTCTGAGGCCCGATGAATATAACATTCTTCAGTTCAGGAAACTTCTCGCTCTTAAGACTCCCTCTTGGACTGCTTTTCAATTCAGGCACCAGGTCGAAGATCATATTCACGTAATCGCTGTCACGGAATCCATCGACCAGGCACAGGGTATGAATATCCGCATTTTGAAGCAGGTATTCCAGTTCGGATGATTTATAATTGGTGTTGATAGTAACCAGTACGGCCCCTATCTTGGCAGTGGCAAACATGAAGGTAAGCCAATCGGGCACATTGTTGGCCCAGATGCCCACCTTATCGCCTGGCTTGACATCGATATACAAAAGGCCCTTTGCCAGCTGATCGACCCGTTCATTAAACTGAGAATAAGTAAAACGCAGGTTGCGGTCGGCATAAACCATAAACTCCCTGTCCGGCGTCTCGAGAGCATATTTTTCAAGTAATTCGCCGAACGTAAAATCAAGTAACTGCATGGAATCAGGTTTTTTCAGAAGTTTAAAAAGGTGCGTATACCACAGCCAGTATTCTTGCCACACTGTTGTTGGCCGCATGCACATTATGCAGCACGATGGAATCCAGGTATATACTGTCGCCCTTAGCCAGCTTATAGGTTTCCTTACCGTAGTTAATTTCAATTTCGCCTTCCAGCACATAAATGAATTCTTCGCCTTCATGGGAAGAAAGCATATAGTCAGACTGAAGTCCAGGCTCAATATCCACGATAAACGGCTCCATGTTTCTTCCAGCCTTATCAAAAGCGAGCGAGAAGAAATTCAGATGCTCGCGCGATTCGCTGGCCTGGGAGGTAAAGCGCATCCCTTTGTGATACTCACCCGAACGAACGACTACAGGACCATACGAATCACTGTCGTCAAGGAAAGTACCCAGCCGAACACCTAATGCACGTGCTATTTTAATTAATGGAGCCAGTGAAGGAATATTTTTTTCTTGTTCAATTTTCTGAACCATGGATAGTTCCATCCCACTCCGCTCAGCCAGCTCTTCAAGGCTGACCTTTTTCATCTCACGAATTTGCTTTATTTTTCCACCTACAGTTTTTTCAAAAATCATAGAAGAGCGTTTTAATAGAGTGATGCACAAAATTAGGTTTATTTTATCATCACACAAGTTTGATATAAACGAAATTTCCACCAATGTGAGCCAATGTATTTTTTGCCATGTTAACCTGTCTACGTAAAAGAATTAGTTTATGGCTTGCCTTTTCGCCATAATTTCAACTCTTAACATGAGCAGCATCAAAATCAGGATACAAATAATGGCCCTGACAGAGTAAATGGTTGCCAGTATCCCTTTGCTTGACAATAAAGAAAGCATTGGAGCAACCAGCATTCCGGTCCAGACAACAAATGATTCGCCATTCTCTCGTGTCTTCCACAACCTGCGTATAACGGGGAAATAAGCAATGATCAATATTCCCTGGGTAAGCGTATGGGTGATAATATGATTCTGTGTGATAAGCCAGAAAAGCAGGATAATTAATACGGCCACCAAACACCCCTTGTCGAAACGAGTAAAGCGGGTGGTATGGTCTCCAAAAAAATAAATAGCCACAGTAACACTCACTGCCAGCACCAGATCGGTCGTGTTCAGAATATTGTCGAGCAAGCTGAAATTATCTGATTCCATATAGGTTGCAAGGCTTATAGCAACCGCAATAGTGAAAAATATCCACATCGCCAGCGCAGGTTTGATCTTCTGCCTGTAAGTAAGCCAGCAATAAGAGGCTGCGATGGATAAGTTAAGCAGCGATACGCCGATTATAGAGATTTGCCTGATAAGTATTTCCTGCATCCTGGTAAATTTATGGGAATAGACGAATTTAATGCAATAATATCACAATATTTGGAACATCCATCCTTGTGTATGAGGTGAAATCGTACATTTGAAAAAAATATCTGAAAGCGTACAGGCCAGATTTATTCCTGTATTTTTGTCCCTTGGAATTACAGGATAACACATAAAGTGCTGTATTTGGCGCTGCGTAAAAGGAACAAGGCCCTATTTAAATAACTGTCGAACAAATATATTGTATGAACGGATGAATACCACGTATTCTCAATTTATAAATGAAGAAGAAATAGATAGGATTTTGGAACAGAACCAAAAACCTACTCCCTCACAGGTGCGTGAAGTGCTCTCCAAGGCAAAAGAGCTGAAGGGTCTTGATTTGAATGATGTGGCTGTATTAACAAACATCAACGATTCGATGCAGCTATTCGAGCTTTTTGAAACAGCCAATCACGTGAAGGAGAAAATATACGGCAAACGACTCGTCATCTTTGCTCCCCTTTACATCTCCAATGAGTGTTCCAACGAATGCAGCTATTGCGCTTTTAGGGCAAAAAACGACTTAATTGTACGGCGTTCACTTACCCAACCCGAGATTGTCAACAAAACAGAAACTCTTGTAAGGGAAGGCCATAAGCGCGTATTGCTTGTTGCCGGGGAATCTTACCCAGAACAGGGTTTTCAATACATCATCGATTCAATAGCTTCCATCTACGGGGCGCATGTGGGCAATGGAGACATACGCCGGGTCAATGTAAACATAGCCCCTCTTGAAACACACGAGTTTAAACTGCTGCGCGATGCCAAGATAGGAACATACCAGCTCTTCCAGGAAACATACCATTCCAAAACTTACCACGATGTTCACCTGGGAGGGAAAAAGAAAGATTACCAGTACCGTGTGACAGCCCTTCACCGGGCCATGGAAGCAGGCATTGAAAACGTGGGTACCGGTATACTCTTCGGACTATACAATTTCCGCTTTGAGCTGCTGGCCCTTATGCAACATATCCGGGAACTGGAAAAGGTGTTTGGAATCGGGCCTCATACCATCAGCGTGCCACGTATAGAACCGGCCACCGGATCTTCCTTTTCTTCCAATCCCCCCCACGCTGTTTCTGATCTTAATTACCGTAAGATCGTGGCCATTCTTAGACTGGCAGTTCCCTACACGGGCATTATCATGTCGACCAAAGAAACTCCTCAGATGCGGCGTGAAACATTTGCTTTGGGCGTATCCCAGATCTCTGCCGGAAGCATCACTTTTCCCGGAGCAGCCAGGCACAAGGTGCAGGGAGAAGAAAGCAGTGAACGCTCACTGGGCGATCATCGCTCACTGGATGAAGTGGTGCGCGACATTGCAGCCATGGGTTACATCCCTTCCTTCTGCAACAGCTGTCACCGCATGGGACGCACAGGCCATGAATTTATGGATATGGCCAAACCAGGTGAAATCAAGCAGCATTGCAACCCCAATGCCATCTCTACATTCATGGAATATTTATTGGACTACGCCTCGTACGAAACCCGCCTCATTGGACAGGACTTAATCGATGATGTGATGGATACCATGGAAGGAGTAGCCCGCGAAAGGGCCTATCTAATGATCGAAAAGATAAAAAAAGGCAAGCGCGACATGTATTGCTAAATCTGGGTATGGATTCCTGTTTTCGAAGAATAGCATACCTTAGATTTTAGATATTAGACTTCAGACAAGAGAAGAGATTAGAAAAGAAGTCTATCATCTAACGTCTGATATCTATAATCTATCATCTTTGATTCAAGAAAACGTTTCGCTTAAAAGCGTTTGTTATTTATAATTATTCTAAATAATTGTTAATACATTTTGTAGTTCATTCAAAAGTTCATAGCTTGCCTTAGATTTTAATATTAACCAAAAAATTTAAGACATGAAAAGGTTAGCAATGATTTTAGCAGTAGCTTTTACTATGGGTTTAACTGCTTCAACAGTTACAGCATCAACAGTTACGGATGATGCCAAGAAAGAAAAGAAAGAATGCTCCAAGGAATGCGGTTCTGAAAAGAAAGCTGAAAAAAAGGCTGAAACAAAATAAGCTTTTAACTAAGCTTAAGATATTACAAAAGATCGGCACTTGCCGGTCTTTTTTGCTTTAGGAAACAGGTAATTTAATTTCAGCCTAATCATCCGTATAACTACAAGCAATGCTCACTCGCGATAATTAAAAAAAAAAATTTATATTTCTCAGGACATTTTATGTTTTTTACTTCTGGATGCTACATAATCTTTAGTAGTTGAATCGACCATTTCCTTCAACAGTTCAGGTAATTCATTCATTTAATTAATCAATTTCAAATATTTGTTAATACTTTTTGAAGATTAATGAAAAGTCCATAGATTGCATCCATATTTATTAACAAACAAATAAAATTTATCATGAAAAAACTGGCAATGATTTTAGCCGTGGCTTTCACCATGGGTTTAGGCGCTTCAACTGTTTCTGCTACTACAAAAGACAAAACTAC
>JACMKG010000125.1 GCA_014380255.1 Prolixibacteraceae bacterium
CCTTGTTTGCTGATTTTCTCCAGCTTATGAATATCCAGGATACGGATCTTACGTCCGTCAATGGCTATTACTTTTTCACCTGCAAAAGTGGTTAACGTACGTATGGCATTGGAAGTAGTCATATTCGAAAGGTTGGCAATATCCTCGCGAGAGAGGTATACTTTTAGAGTGGCACCATCATTTTCCCATCCATATTTCTCCTTCAGTAAAAGCAAGGATTCAGCCAGCCGGCCACGGATATGTTTTTGTGTAAGGGTAACGGTGCGTGCATTCGAGAATCCCAGTTCCCTGGATAGGGTCTGAAGCAGCTTCATGGAAAAAGCGGCATTCTTGAGTAGCTTGTTGTAGAAGTAATCGGGAGTAACAGTATACACCGTTGAATCTTCAAGTGCTACTGCTGAACCAATATGAAGCTCTCCGGCCAGTAAAGCACGATAACCGATAATTCCCAGCGATTTGGTCATCCGGATGATCTGTTCACGTCCGCCAAAGCCTTCTTTATAGATTATTACCTTCCCTTCAACCAGAAACTGAAAGCCTGTAGGCTTTTCTCCTTCCTTGAAGATGAAATCATTCTTGGAGTAGTAAGATATGGTAAAATTCTTTTGTAAGTCCAACTTTTCTCCTGGAGACAAGGTACTGAAGATTGACCTGGGATTCTCAAATACCTCCTGCATGCTCACATCAACAATGGCCATAGAAATAAATTTACATGTTCTACAGCATCAAAGTTAAGGAAATTTGTTTACAATGGAACTCAACCCCTTTTATTTTGGTCTTATACCCAGTCTGAAACGATTTATGGATCCGAAAGGAGGATAAATCGCTTGGTATTTTCTCTTCCCACAAACTATCCGCTGTAGCTGAAAGGACTGAGGGATTGATGGACTGACTCGTCCTGATTTTTCCTTTTGCCTTTTTCCTTTTGCCTTGTTTTTATTCCCTCACCTCGAACTCTGATCAATAATAACGTGCCACCAAAGGCATTCTGCGGCCAAAACCAAAAGCTTTGGAACTTACCCTTAAGATAGGGGGAGCCTGAAACCGTTTGTATTCATTGTTGTTAACCATGCGTAAGGTACGCAGCACAATGGCTTCATCAAATCCTTTGGCAATAATCTCTGCGGGAGAAAGATTCAGTTCGATGTAATTAAACAGGATCTCATCCAGGATCTGATAGTCGGGCAATGAATCCGAGTCTTTCTGATCAGGTCTTAATTCAGCGGATGGTGGCTTGATAATGGTATTTTCGGGAATGATTTCATGCTCCCTGTTTATCCAGCGGGCCATCTTGAAGATATCTGTTTTATAAACATCACCCAAAACCGAAAGGCCTCCATTCATATCGCCATATAGGGTGCCATATCCCACAGCGCTTTCACTTTTATTGGTCGTATTGAGCAGTATATTTCCAAATTTATTGGAGATGGCCATCAGCAATATCCCGCGAGTGCGTGCCTGAATATTCTCCTCGGTAATGTCAACGGGAAGCTTGGTAAAGATATCCGCAAGGCTCTTCTCAAACGTATCGACCATGGGTTGAATGGGGACGATCTCATATTGGATGTCCAGGTTGCGGGCCAGTTGTAAGGCATCTTCCACGCTGTGATCCGATGAGTAGCGCGATGGCATTAGCAGTACCCTTACATTTTCTTTACCCAGAGCTTCAACAGCCAAAACGAGCACGATGGCCGAGTCAATACCTCCTGAGAGTCCCAGGGTAGCTTTTTTAAAACCCATCTTGGTGAAATAATCCCGAATGCCTAATACAAGGGCCCGATAAATCTTCTCGATGGTATCTGTTTTTGGTTGAAGTTTCCCTGAAGGGGCGTCGGTATCAATGATGCGGAAGTCTTCCTCGAAATACTTGAGTTCCTCCTGTATCACCCCATTGCGGTCCAGCAAAACCGATCCCCCGTCGAATACAAGTTCGGTCTGCGCCCCTACCTGGTTGACGTATAAAATGGGTAACTGATATTTTACCGCGTTCTTTGCCAAAATATTCTTGCGCCAGTTTTCCTGATTGTATGAAAAGGGAGAAGCCGAGAGGTTGATCACAAAGTCAGGTTGCAAAGCGGATAGCTCCTTAAGGGGCGATATCTGGTAAAGTTTCTCTCGCCCGAAATCATTCTGCGTTTCCTGATCATCCCAAAGGTCTTCACAGATGGTGATGGCAATTTTCTTTCCGCAGAAATTATAAACCGAGAAGTATTTGTTGGGCTCAAAGTGACGGTATTCATCAAAGATGTCGTAGGTAGGCAGCAGCGATTTGTTTACAACCTGCTTTACAGCCCCGTCGTGGATGAAAAAAGCAGAGTTGCACAGGTTCTTCCCCCGCTGCTCGGGGTTAATGCTCGGACCTCCGACAATGGCTGCAATGCCTACACAATGTTTCGCTACCCGGTCAACTGCAGCCAGTGATTGCTCAATAAATTCTTTCCTTTCAAGCAGATCGTGCGGGTAATAGCCTGTTATCGATAGTTCTGAAAATACAACAAGATCGGCTCCTTGTTCCTTGGATTGCTCGATGCAATCGATAATCTTTTGTGTGTTTAGATCAAAATTTCCAATGTGATAATTGAGCTGGGCAATGGCAATCTTCATGGTTTGCTTACTTAAAATAAGAGTGCAAGACGCACTTTAAGAGAGTTTAGTACTGTTTTGTCGGTGAAAGCATTATCCGTTGTAACATCGGTTAGGCCGTTTTGAAAGATCAAACCTGCACTTACTGAATTATTTCCTCCTAAATCATAATCAAATCCTACACCTACGTTCATGCCTATATTAAACATGTTGATTTCATCGTGGATGGTGGCTTTTCTAAGTGCCCCGTCATCACTGTCACCTCTGGCCCCAATATTCACCATCGGAGAGAGCCCGAACAGCCCCCAGTAATAAACACGTTGAAATTCCTCAGTCCTCAAACGGATGTTTAACGGAACTTCCATGTAACGTAAGCGGTAACGGATTTCAACATTTTCCTCTAGTTCTTCACCTGCAAAAGCAAATCCCTGATTTGCCCGGAAACCTAATTTTCCGCCTGAGTTAATAATATTCAACCCTGTCTGAAATGAATAATTATCATTTTCGGTAAAGTAAATATCCCCGTTTATCCCAAAGTCATATCCCAATACTAAAGGCTGTTTGTCCACATCCCTGTTGCTGCTATTCATCCAGTTGATGGTAGGGCTTGTTGTAAACGACAAACGTATGTGAGCTTGACCCCAGCTGTTGAGGGTGAAGATCGTTAAGACCACTAGTAAAGTTATCTGTTTCATTGTTTTCTGATTTAAAGGGTTAATAAATAGTTTCAATGAGGATCTTATTAAATCTTATTTCAAAATCACTACCATTGAAAGCAAATATAACGACTGAATGAATTAGTTTTGTTTACTGCAAATCTCGAATTTTATATTTACAATAACAATAAAAATGCACTTCAGGCGTAATTATCTAAAAATATATAGGATGAAACAATTCTTTTTCCTCTTTTGTTTGGCCGCTATCTTTGTTTCTTGTACCCGCAACCCGTTGAAAATAAATGTTTCAAATGTTGAATTGGAGTTGAAAGTCAAACACCTGGATCATGATTTACTAACGCTTGAAAAGGATGAAATTGAGCAGGCCATCCCTCAGTTGAAAGCATCTTATAAGGAGTTTTTCGACCTGTTCACCTATCGGATGATCGGTATCGGGGGAACCGAACAGGAAGATTTTACCCAGATGTTGGGTGCTTTTGTATCCGACACCCTAATCACGGGTCTTAAAACCACCGTTTCTGAAAAAATAGACACCATTGAACTGCGTCGTGAGCTTGAAGACGCTTTTAAACATTACAAACATTACTTTCCGCAGAAACCCATCCCGGTTATTTATACCTGCATCTCGGGGTTCCATCAGTCGGTAGTTACTTCCGAGAACCTTTTGGGGGTAAGCCTGGACAAATACCTGGGTGTACGAAGCCGTTATTACCAGCAGCTGGGTTTGCCTGCCTTTAAACGGCAGAACATGCATCCCGCAAAGATGGTTCCCGATATGATGTATGGCTGGGCAACGACCGAATGGCCTAAATCGGATAATGCCAGTAACCTTTTAAGCCATATGATTTACGAAGGAAAATTAATGTATTTTGTGGATGCAATGATGCCCCGTATTTCAGACACGCTTAAAATTGGGTTTACAAAGAAGCAACTTGAATTCTGTAAGAAAAATGAGGCATCGATGTGGACTTACCTGGCTGAAAAGAAACTGCTGTTTACAACCGACCGAATGAGCATCAAGCGTTTTATAGATGATGGACCCAATACGTCGGTTTTTGGCGATGAATCGCCCGCACGTACCGGGGTCTGGATCGGCTGGCAGATTGTAC
>JACMKG010000126.1 GCA_014380255.1 Prolixibacteraceae bacterium
AGGGACTGTGACGATGATGAACGGATACGTACCATCTTCTCCGGTCACCGTTCGAACGGGGGCTATGGTGCCCTTTCGTTAAGTTATACCGAGATTGAGAACAAAGATGCACTTATGGTAGGAGTGCGTGGTTCGTGGATCCTGGATCATTCATTTGCCATTGGACTGGGAGGCCGCGGCTTTTTCAACGACCTGGATCATCATCGGTGGATGGATGATGATTACAACGATAACCTGGCCGGCGGTTACGGGGGTATCTACTTCGAGCCAATTATTGGGCCTCGACTGCCGGTGCATATCTCCTTCCCGTTTTTAGTGGGTGTGGGTGGAATGGCCCGCATTGCCAATGAAGACTATTGGCAAAACAGGCATTTGTATGATGATGAAAACGAAGATGTATTTTGGATCCTGGAGCCTTCCGTGGAACTGGAGTTTAACGTTACCCATTTCATGAGGTTTGCCGGGACCGCTGCCTATCGGTTTACCTCAGAGATTGAGATGGAGAATACCGATCCCGATGTGATGGAAGGGTTCAGCGTAGGATTGATCATGAAGTTTGGAAAGTTCTAAGTAAGAAGATTGCGCCGATTAGGACGGATTGCGCGGATTAGGACGAACGCCTGCCACAAGAGATCCTAACCTAGCCGGGCAGGGATTACACGGATGGCGGATTTATGTAAGTACATCGGTATGGCCACGATACATCGTGGCCGCAGATAAAAGAAAAGAAAAAAAATAAGAAATAAGGAAGTAAAAGAAGGATAAGGAAACGAAAGGCAATTGGATTGCTTTTTAGAAACCTTATCCTTTTCCTTTTGCAACCTACTGTATAACAAACACAAGTTCTATAATACTGTCAGTGCTACGCACCTGAAAAGCCGTGCTATCAGTCTGGTTCTATCCTAATGGCTGTGCTACGCACCTTGATAGCCGCGTTAGCGGTCATAGTATGGTAGAATGGCAAGCCAAACACCCAAAGCCGCGTTAGCGGTGATACTTACCATGGAAGCATTTCAACTCATCAGGTTATTTATTTTGATATTCGGTTCAAAACCAAGAGGACTTAATAACAGGGAATAAACCCACCAGCTCCAACTTTATTTACCTTATGTGGGCGATGGAGTGATTTAAATCTGAAATTGTTGATCAAGGTAAGACAACGAAACCACGGGACAAATACAATAGCATGAAGAGTGCCCGTAAGGCCACGATACAACATGGACGCAGAAAGAAATAAGGAATAAGGAAGTGAAAAAGGGCTGAACTGTTTGAAAGCCCCTGCCCTACCCCATGCTCCTTGCATTCAAATCTGCACATTTCTAAATCTATTCTACTAAATCCTTCGTATACAAGATTCTCTGTCTAACAGGGATAATAGATTAATAATAAATTATTACCTAAAATAAGGAGGAACGTATTATGATTGATTTAAAAAGAATCGTAGAACAAACCATGGATGCAATCGCTCAACATGATTTTGGAAAGTTACGCAAGATGTATCACGAGAATTATTCCTACACGGGTACTGACGGACATCGGCAAGTGGGTCCCGAATCAGGTGTAGGCATTGCGGAATTGTATACCACAGCCTTTCCTGATTTGCAATTCGAGATCATAAATATGGTAACTACAGGCAATTTTGTGGTTACGGAGTTTATTGCCAACGGGACTCACCAGGGTGACCTGATGGGCATAAAGCCTACCAACCGTAAGGTTTCAGTTCCCATATGTAACGTTGCCGAGATCCGCGAAGGGAAGATTTATGCTGAGCGTGAATACTTTGACAATGTTCATCTGATGCAGCAGCTGGGCGTAGATGTGGGTCATGAGCATCATGCATAAAGGGCAGTGATCAGTGATCAGTATTTAGTGATCCCTCAGTCCTTCAGTCTTCAGTTCTCCAGGGCTGTTTTGTAAATCTAGGCAATGTACTGAAAAATAGTTGGTGATTTTTAGAAAATATTTGTTATATAACAGATGCTTTAGGCCAACAATAGTATTACTGGTATGCTGTATGGCTAAGAAAACTCATTTTTTCTGTAGTAAAACACATGAATTTAAATGGTGCTTTTTTGTGTTTTTTCATAAACATAAAAAGTTTGATGAAACCGGTTTCATCAAACTTTCTGTATCATCATATTTCATTGGGTTTACAAAGCTTTTTACCAACTATTTTTCAGTAATATGCCTAAATCTATTTCTCTGAATAGTTCGTATAACACTATCAGTAACAGTAAAATATAATATTCACTAAAATAAAGGAGTAACTACTATGAATGATCAAAGACAGCTAGTTGAGCAGTTCATGGAAGCGATCGCCAACCATGATTACCCAAAGATACGGGAGATGCTCCATGATGAATATACCTACGAAAGCAGCGACGGGCAGCGCATGGAAGGCCCCGAAGCAGGCATTGCCAGGTATGAGATGCTGACCAGCGCCTTTCCTGATTTGCATATGGATATCAGGAATATGTTCGTTGATGGCAATACGATAGTGTCAGAGTTCATCAACCATGGTACCCACCAGGGAGAGATGAATGGCATCGAGCCGACCTACCATCCCATTGCACTGCCATCGTGTAATATCATTGAAATCAGGGATGGCAAGATATATGCCGATCGTGATTACTACGACAATGCCCTAATGATGCATCAGCTGGGTGTTGTGCTGGGACGCGAACAGACCGTTTGATGTCAGCATCCGCATAAAAGAACTGAACCTGAGTTCGAGCTAAGAAAATTTGAAGGACTGATGGATTGAAGGACTGATCTACCTTGGATGAAAGCATTGTTGTAATCGTCCTTGCTTTCTTGATTCTTTTGTCTTAAATCGTAAGTGTTTAGATGTACTACACTATTTAATATCAGTATAGTAACACAGAGTCACTCAGAGTTTGACACAGAGTCTCACAAAGTTAAACTGCTGATTATCCTGGCTCTGTGTAACTCAGTGTTATAAAACACAAAAGTAGGAACCTACCCTTAATACAAGGAATGGTTTCTACTTTTGCTTTCATAAATACATGAGCTGCTGCTATTTTATAATATCTACGGAAAAGAAATCCATCGATTGAAATACTAATGAGTGTTTGAAACTTTTTTAAACCACATTCTATTGCCTAGATTGTAATATTCATCCTTTATGGCCGGATTATCGGCAAGTTCTTTATCAGTATACGGGTAATGGTGAATCAACACATCATCCCCTTCGGTCCAGTTGGCTGGAGTTAAAACACTTAACCTGTCGGAGGTTTGAAGAGCAACAACAATACGTTTTATTTCATCCATGTTGCGGCCAATGTTCATGGGATAGAAATTAATGGATCGGACCACATTATCCGGATCAATGACAAACACGCCCCGGATATCCCGGCTGGTGCTTACCGGTTCATGAATCATCCCATAACTTTTGGAAGCAACAATCAAGTGGTCATCAATAATAGGGTAATTAATTTTCAAAGGCCCTCTGCCTTTATAATCAAGTTCTTCAAGGCTTGCTTTCCACATACGGTGTATGTCGATGCCATCGGTTGACATGATGGCAAATTTAACACCCAGTGCATCAAAGTCTTTTTGAGAATAAGCCAGTTCAAGCAGTTCGGAAGAGCAGACAGGAGTAAAGTCCTGGGGATGACTGAAGAGAATCTTCCAGTTGTTACCAAAACTTTCAGGAAATGTAATTTCACCATTGGTTGAATTTGCAGTAAACGAAGGAGCTTTCGATCCTATCAGCGGAATCTTAACATCTTGTGAATGAGAAGCGCCCACCAATAGAAAACATACAACACAAGTCATTAATAAATTTTTCATAAAGGAACTTTTTTAAACAAATTTATAATGAGCAGCAGTTATCTTTATTGGAGGCTGTCTACAAATGAACAACTAAGGTGTGCTGGCAGCAGCTGGATGATGTCCTTGCCATTTTTTTTGGAACAACCTCACCGTAGTCAAATTAATTAAGGACTTGGGGGTCTTAATATTTTATATACCTCTACGACGAGAATTTATAAATGTTTAGCTAGGAATGTGAAATAATTGTATCTTTTAATTTAACAACCAACTGGAATATAACGCTTTAATATAGTTATTATCCATAGACTATCCGCAAACAGGCACCCCTTATTTAAACACAAGGACCTGCCTGTACTTTTTTATCTACCTAAATATCTTTACTTTTGCGACCACTTAAAAAGGTAAAATGAAGAACAAGGCATGGGTTCCCATTGGAGCGGCTATTTTGTCGATGATATTCTGGAGCTTTTCGTTTGTATGGATTAAAATCGTTTACGAAGCTTACGGCCCCCTGACCACCATTCTGTTCAGGCTGATTATTTCCTCTGCCCTGTTGTTTGCTTTTACCTTGCTGACCAAAAAACTGCAGAAGATACAGAAGGGTGACCTGAAACTATTTCTGCTGCTGGCCTTCTTTGAGCCTTTCCTTTATTTCATGGGAGAAAGCTACGGACTGATGTATGTATCCTCTACAGTAGCCTCTGTGATTGTGGCCACCATCCCGCTTTTTGCACCCCTGACAGCCTGGTATTTCTACAAGGAAAAGCTTAGCCTTTCAAACCTGATCGGACTTGTCATCACCTTTTTCGGGGTCAGCCTGGTAGTGCTTGATACCTCGTTCAACTTCACAGCCTCACCGCTTGGTGTATCACTTGAATTTCTGGCTGTTTTAGGCGCTATAGGCTACTCTAGCGTCCTGAAGGGCATATCGCATCGCTACAACACATTCTCCATCATAGCTTACCAAAACGTCATTGGTGCGGTTCTTTTTCTTCCCTTCTGGCTGACATTTGAGTACAACGATTTCACACAGGTTCCTTTCAATGAGAAAGCTTTTGGAGCCATCATCAAACTGGCCATTTTTGCCTCCACCTTTGCCTTTATCCTGTTCACCTATTCAATCCGCACCATGGGGATCAACAAGTCGAATGTATTCATCAATGCCATCCCGGTGTTTGTGGCCGTATTTGCCTATTTCATTCTGGGCGACAGACTGGATTACCACCAGATGGTGGGTATAGCCATTGTAATATCAGGGCTTTTCTTAGCTCAAATAAACTGGAAACGTAAGAAGAATGGAGCCAATCCGATATATCAAGCCTGAGAAGCTTAAAGAGCTGACCGAGAGTCGTAAGCAGGAGTTTACGGCCTTTTTCAAGAAGCTGAAAGCTAAGAAGCCCAAGAATCTGGATGACCTGTTCCATGAGCTGCACGAAGAAGCTTTTGAGCAATTCGACTGCCTCACGTGTGCCAACTGCTGCTCGGGCATCAGTCCGATGGTAACTGAAAAGGATATTGAACGGTTGGCCAAACGCATGAAGATGAAGCCTGTTGATTTTATCACCCAGTACCTGTATATTGATGAGGACAACGATTACGTGTTTCAGCAAACGCCCTGTCCTTTTCTGATGAGCGACAATTACTGCATGGTGTATGAAGACCGCCCCAAGGCCTGTAGGGAATACCCTCATACCGACCGCAAACGCATGTACCAGATCCTTAACCTGACCCACAAGAACTGCGAGGTATGCCCCGTGGTGTATTGCATCACCTCTGAGTTGATTAAAAGCCCGAAGTTGAAGGGTTAGAAGGGGTGGAAGGGGTGGAAAAAAGGGTTTGAAATGTTTGAAATGTTTGAAAGGGTTAGAAGGGTTTGAAAAAAGAGTTTGAAGAGTTTGAAATGTTTGAAAGGGTTGAAAGGGTTGATTGTTGTTAAGGGCAGACCCAATCAGTGGTTTTTACCCTGATTGTGGTGAGAAATGAGTTGAAAAGGTTTGAAGGGTTTGAAAAAGGGTTGGAAGGGTTTGAAATGTTGAATGATCAAAGCGGATCACTAATCAATGGATCGATGCCATAGCATACATGACGCCCGTAGGGCCACGATACATCGTGGCCACAGAAAGATGTGAAAAGGGTTTGAAGAGTTTGGAATGTTTGAAAAAAGGGTTTGAAGTGTTGTTCGTAATTGCGTAGGGCCAACGGATTCATTACAATATATTACAAAAAACAGGCTGCCTAAATGGGCAGCCTGTTTTTTTATGCTTGCAGCAATTTATTCTTCTTTGGCTGCCTGTCTGTTTTGCGGATTATTTCCGGCAGCTTTGGCTTTCTCGGCAAACCAGCTGAGCGGGAAGGAGGAAGGTCTTTCAATGGGCAGCCCGTAGAAACGGTCGAATACCAGTGATGAGAGCACTCCCAGTGAACGGGATACTCCAAAGAGAACGGTGTAGAAGCTTGACTCTGTAATTCCGTAGTGGTTAAGCAGGGAGCCGCTGATGGCGTCCACGTTAGGCCAAGGATTCTTAATTTTACCGGTAGCCTCCAGGATAGGAGGAGCTACCCTGTAAATGGCATTAACGGTATTGATGAGCTTATCGTTCTTGATATATTTCTCGGCGAATTTCTGTTGAACGGTGAACCGTGGGTCGGTGATGCGAAGCACTGCATGGCCGTATCCCGGAACTACTCTTCCCTGTTGAAGGGTCTGTTCAATATATTCTGCAATCTGTTTGTCAGATGGTTCATCGGAGCCAATCTGTTCATTCATCTCTTCAATCCAACTCATCACTTCCTGGTTGGCAAAACCATGCAGAGGGCCTGCCAATCCAACCATTCCTGCAGAGAAGGAATAGGCAGCATTACTCAGAGCCGAGCCTACCAGGTGAGTGGCATGGGCTGATACGTTTCCTCCTTCATGGTCGGCATGAATGACCATGTAAAGGCGCAAAAGGCGTTTTACTTCCACCGAATCGTATCCCATCATGTGGGCCAGGTTACCTGCCCAGTCGAGGGTTGGATTGGGTTCGATATGATTTCCATTGTGGTAAATCCTGCGGTAGATATAGGCTGCAATGCGCGGCAGACGGGCAATAAGGGTCATGACATCCTCGTACATGAAGTCCCAGTAGAACTTCTTGTTGATACCTGCGCGGTAAGCTTTCTGGAATACAGAATCATAGGCCATGGATAGGATGGCAGTACTGAACTGTGTCATGGGGCGGCTGTTTTTAGGCAGCGCATCTATTACATCAAAAACATACTGAGGTACTTGTGCGCGTGTGGCCCAGTCCTTGGAAATGTTGATCACATCTTCCTTGTCAGGAATTTCACCGATCATCATCAGGTAAAACAATCCTTCAGGAAGCGGCTCGCCTTCATCGTCGAGCTTTGGGAGTTTTTGCTGTAATTCAGGAAGCGAGAAGCCCCTGAATCGGATACCTTCATTGGCATCCAATTTGGATGTTTCTGTCAGCAGTGCGGGAATCCCTTTCATGCCCGAAAGCACCTGATCGATTGTTACCTGCCCTAAAATAACATCTCCATACTCTTTGCGAATCCGTTGAAACTCAGCTAGGTCTTTAGTAGCTTTTTCATAGAACCTGTTTTTAATGTATTCCATATAATTGAACTTTAGTGTTGGTTTTGATGTGAATAATTTACTGGCTACTAGTTGCTAGTTGCCAGCTGCCAGCAGCTTTTATTTGTATTCATGCGTCCTGTTAACTTTATCTGTTTCAACTGTCCGGCAACTTGCGTTAATTGGTTATCCTAATTTAATGAATATTTCGGATAATTTCTTCTGCAAATTCAGATGTTGTTAATAAAGTGGCACCTTCCATCATGCTATAGAGGTCGGATGTGACTTTTCGCTTGGCGAAAGTATGTTCCATGGCATCATACACATGCTCAGCGGCTTCATACCATCCCAGGTATTCAAGTAACATGGCTCCCGAGAGGATGAGTGATCCGGGGTTAGCCTTCCCTGTGCCTGCAATGGAGGGTGCTGTTCCATGCGTTGCTTCAAAGATGGCATAGCCACTGTTGTAGTTGATGTTTGCTCCCGGTGAAATGCCAATACCGCCTACCATAGCTGCCAGCTGATCGGATATGTAATCACCGTTCAGGTTCAGGGTAGCAATCACCGAATGGTCAAAGGGATGCAGTAAGCTCTCCTGTAAAAAGGCATCGGTGATCACATCTTTGATGATCACCTTTCCAGAGGATTTGGCATCTTCCAGCGCTTCCCTGGCTTCGGCTTTGCCGTGTTGCTTTTCCAGAAGCTCATACTGTTTCCAGGTGAAAGTCTGGCTTGCAAATTCAGCTTCAGCCAACAGGTATCCCCAGTTTTTAAAGGCACCTTCGGTGTATTTCATGATATTGCCCTTGTGAACGATGGTCACTGAAGGCAGTTCTCGGGAAATGGCATACTGGATGGCAGCCCTGATGAGTCTTTCGGATCCTTCCTTTGAAACAGGCTTTACCCCGAAAGAACTGCTCTCGGGAAAGCGTATCTCATTTACATTCATCTCGTTGATCAGGAAGTCGCGGAACTTGGTTGCATGTTCTGTTCCGGTCATAAATTCAATGCCTGCATAGATGTCTTCCGTATTCTCGCGGAAGATATGCATATTGACCAGTTCAGGATAACGGATAGGGGAGGGAACTCCCTTGAACCACCTGATGGGGCGCAGACATACATAGAGGTCGAGCGTTTGGCGAAGAGCCACATTGAGTGAGCGTATGCCTTCGCCAACAGGAGTCTCCAGTGGTCCTTTAATGCCCACCAGGTATTTCTGAAAAGCTTTCAGAGTCTCCTCAGGCATGTATTCGCCCGTTTGCTCAAAAGCTTTCTTGCCTGCCAGGACTTCTTCCCACTGCAGCCTTCTGGCAGGCCCGTAGGCAGCTTTGACGGCAGCATTGATCACCCGCTGGCTGGGCTCTGTGATGTCTTTGCCGATTCCATCACCTTCAATGAAAGGAATAATCGGCAGATCGGGCACGATAAGCTTACCATTGGTGAAACTGATTGTCTGACTCATAGGGTTAAAGTTCAAAGTTTAAAGTGCAAAGTTTAAAGTGCAAAGGCAAAAGTGCAAAGGCAAAAGTCAAAAGTTCAGAGGAGGCCTATCACTGACCACTGATCACTGTCTATTTCAGCTTTTCCTGGAGATTGGCATCAATGGCATCCAGGAAGGCTTCGGTGGTCAGGAACTCATCACTTGTCAGATCATTGCCATAGATAAGCATGGCCAGGTCTTTGGTCATCTTGCCGCTTTCCACCGTTTCCACGCAGGTTTGCTCAATGGCTTCAGCAAAACGGATCAGCTCCTGGTTGTTGTCAAGCTTGCCTCTGAATTCCAGTCCACGGGTCCATGCATAGATGGAGGCTATGGGGTTGGTAGAAGTGGGCTTGCCCTGCTGGTGCATGCGGTAGTGACGCGTAACAGTGCCATGGGCTGCTTCTGCTTCCATGATCTTTCCATCTGGAGTAACCAGGGTGGAGGTCATCAGGCCTAGAGAGCCGAACCCCTGGGCAACGGTGTCAGACTGAACATCGCCGTCGTAGTTCTTACAAGCCCATACAAATCCGCCTTCCCATTTCATGCAGGCAGCCACCATGTCGTCAATCAGGCGGTGTTCATAGGTAATGCCGGCATGCTCGAAAGCGTCCCTGAATTCATTCTCGAAGATGCTCTGGAAGATGTCCTTAAAGCGTCCGTCATACTTCTTCAAAATGGTATTCTTGGTAGAAAGGTACAGCGGCCATTTCTTTATCAGCGCCTGGTTCATACAGGCTCTTGCGAAGCCGCTGATCGATTCATCGGTATTGTACATGGCCAAGGCCACCCCGTCGCTTTCGAAGTCGTATACCTCAAAAGAAGTGGCTTTAGAGCCGTCTTCAGGGGTGAAGGTGATGGTCAGCTTTCCTTTGCCCTTGGTGACAAAGTCGGTTGCCCTGTACTGGTCGCCAAAGGCATGACGCCCGATGCAGATGGGTTGCTTCCATCCGGGTACCAGTCGTGGGATGTTGCTGATAATGATTGGTTCGCGGAAAACGGTTCCATCAAGGATGTTACGGATAGTGCCGTTGGGTGATTTCCACATTTTCTTCAGGCCGAATTCCTTTACACGCGCTTCATCGGGGGTGATGGTGGCACATTTGATTCCCACACCGTATTGCTTAATGGCATTGGCAGCGTCAACTGTTACCTGATCATCTGTCAGATCACGGTTTTCGATTCCCAGGTCATAGTACTTAATGTCTATGTCAAGGTAAGGGAAGATCAGCTTTTCCTTGATGAAAGACCAGATTACGCGCGTCATTTCATCTCCGTCGAGCTCAACTACAGGGTTGATTACTTTGATTTTTTCTTTCATTTGAGGTGCTATCGTTAAAGGTTTTGTTTGCGGATTAAATCCAATGCAGAGCCTGCTTTAAACCAATCTATTTGTTGTCTATTGTAGGTGTGATTAAGAATGATAACATCTTTGGTGCCGTCAGCATGAACAGCTTCCATGAGCAAGGGCTTCCCGGGAGCAAATTCTTTCAGGTCGATAAAGTTAAAGGTATCATCCTCCTGTATTAAATCATAATCCTCGTCATTCATAAAAGTGAGGGCAAGCATCCCCTGCTTCTTCAGGTTGGTTTCATGAATACGTGCAAACGATTTGACGATTACTGCCTTTACGCCCAGGTGGCGTGGTTCCATGGCTGCATGCTCACGGGAGGAGCCTTCGCCATAGTTATGGTCGCCCACCACGATGGAAGGGATTCCCGATGCCTTGTAATAACGCTGAACAGTGGGTACCTCCCCATACTCGCCGGTCATCTGGTTCTTCACCTTGTTGGAAGCCTCGTTGAAGGCATTGACGGCTCCTATGAGCATGTTGTTGGAGATATTGTCCAGGTGACCACGGAAACGCAGCCAGGGACCTGCCATAGAGATATGGTCGGTCGTACACTTGCCTTTGGCCTTAATCAACAGCTTGACACCTGTGATATTCTCCCCGTTCCAGGGAGCAAAGGGATACAATAGCTGCAGTCGCGAGGAGTCAGGATCCACCTTTACCATTACCGATTCGCCGTTTGCAGCCGGAGCCTGGTAACCTGCATCAGCCACATCGAAGCCCCTGGAAGGTAATTCCTGTCCAGTAGGAATATCCAGCTTAACGGGTTTTCCTTCATCATTCATCAGGGTGTCGGTCAAAGGGTTGAAGGTTAGGTCGCCTGCAATAGCCATGGCTGTTACAATCTCGGGGGAGGCTACAAAAGCATGGGTATTGGGGTTTCCGTCCGCCCTCTTGGAGAAGTTGCGGTTAAAGGAATGTATGATCGTATTCTTTTCTCCTTTCTCTGCCCCTGGGCGTGACCACTGCCCGATACACGGACCGCAGGCATTGGCAAACACACTGGCCCCTATCTGGTTAAAGGTGTCGATAAATCCATCGCGTTCGATGGTATAACGTACCAGCTCAGAGCCAGGGGTAATGGTGAATTCGGATCTTGTCCTGAGCTTTTTGTCCACCGCCTGCTGGGCCAGAGAGGCTGCCCGCGATATGTCTTCATACGAAGAGTTGGTGCAGGATCCAATCAGCCCCACTTCAATTTTGGTAGGCCAGCCGTTCTCTTTGGCTGCTTCTGCCATCTTGGAGATAGGGGTGGCGCGGTCGGGAGTAAAAGGACCGTTGATATAAGGTTCCAGCTTATCGAGATCGATCTCTATGAGCTGATCAAAGTACTGCTTAGGATTTTCATATACTTCGGGATCGGCCGTTAAATGCTGCCTGACCGTATTGGCCAGATCAGCCACCTCACCACGCCCGGTA
>JACMKG010000127.1 GCA_014380255.1 Prolixibacteraceae bacterium
CTTTCCGAAACCAGGTCAACTGTTTGCGGGCATACTTGCGCGAACTTCGCTTGATAAGATCAACAGCCTCGTCCAATGTACAGGTTCCATCAAAATACATGAACAACTCCTTATATCCTACCGTATTGAGGGAATTAAGATCCCGATAAGCATAAACGCTTCGTGCCTCTTCCAAAAGCCCGGCTTCCATCATTTGATCGACCCGTTGGTTGATTCGTTCATACAAAACCTCACGCTGCTGGTTAATGCCAATTTTCAGGATACGAAATGGACGCGTACGAATGGTATTTTTTCTGAATGAGGTAAAGGTCTTGCCGGTCATCTGGCATACTTCCACGGCATGAAGCAGCCGCTTGGCGTTTTTCAAATCAGCCGTATGATAGTATTCCGGATCGAGCATCAAAAGTCTTTGCTGCAAAGCCTCCAGCCCGTTTTCTTCATACCACTGAATCACCTGTGAGCGTATTTCAGGACTGATAGTGGGGATATCATCAATTCCTTTGCAAATGGTATCGATATACAACATGGAACCTCCGGTGAGGATCAACGGATTTTTGGTAATGAATAACTGATTGATAAGGGTGATAGCTTCAGTTTCGTATTCACTTACATTGTAGTAATCGTGGATGGAGTGTGTCTGAATAAAATGATGGGTAGCCGAACGCAAGTCTTCCCGGGAGGGGACAGCAGTACCGATCGAAAGCTCGCGGAACAATTGCCTGGAATCAGCGGAAATGATATCTGTTGAATAATGTTGTGCCAGCTGAATGCTGACAGCCGATTTTCCAACCCCGGTAGGTCCAAGGACTACTATTAATGTATGACTCATTATTTCAGTTTGCGTTGGGCGCAAAGATAGACAATGAAAGAATGGTTTTAAAATAATTAATTGCAGGATGCTTTAAGCAAATTGCAGGGTGCAAAATGCTGGCGGCTGGCAACGGGCGGCTGACATTAACTAGTGATCAATGAAACATATTCGATCTCTTAACAAGACGTTTTCTGCCAGTCGCTGGTAGCCAGTTGCCAAAATAGTAATATTATAAGTAATTAAATGACCTTTTCTTATTAAGTATCCATTTCCCCAAAAATCTCATAATAATCTTCCAGATCTCCAAAACTCTTGTATGAATCATCGGCATCCATTACATCCACATCCCCATTCATGTAATCATTAATCAAAAATTGAGAAGGAGCAGTTCCCTTTTCATAGGCAACAAACGGTTCTTTTAAATCAGCTTTCATATTCAATTCTTTTAATTCTATGTATAAAAAACGGTCGTTAAAATAATCGAACACATAAATAAGCTTTTGTCCGACTTTGGATAGATGGTCATTCAGTTTGGTCGTCCGCATGCTCTTGAGCTTTTGGGTCGGCTTCCCTGAATCTAAAGAAGTAACTTCAATTATTTTTCTCCATAAATCATCGGTAATAAAAAATGACGCTAGTTGTGAATGATCGAAATTATTGGTCCTTTGTAAGGCTTGGTGAAAATCCTCAAAAGTTTGGTCAGGATTAATATGAATCAGTCTCCTGTAATCCGGAGCTTCGGTAGTTGAGATTTCGAATATAAAGATCATAAACAAATACGTATATAAAAGGTTAAACATTCTCCATATTCATGACACAAAATAAAATCAAAGAGAAGCTCTTTTATTTGACTTCAGGATAAAAGATTTGAAAGGATATGTTAAAAAATATTAAATCAAGGCATCAAAAGATATATTTCACTGATTATCAGCCATCAGCACTTCTGGCAAAAAATCAGCACATCTCTCTGAACTTGAACAATTGAATATTTACTACAATTGGTCGTTAATTGATGAGCGCTTGTACTGATTTTAAAGAATGCCATCCTTCTGAAGTGAGCTGTTAGAAATGTAATTATTTCCTATCTTGTGTTACCTATTAGGAGTTCATCAATAAACAATCTATGAGAATAGGAACGCTCTTTTTTGAAAACCTTAAGATCGCCTTGCAATCGATACGCAGCAACCTGCTGAGAACTATTTTAACTGTGCTGATAATCGCGATTGGTCTGACTGCACTGGTTGGAATCCTGACAGCCATTGACTCGATAAAGAATTCTATTACCAAGGAATTCACGTTTATGGGAGCCAATACTTTCACGCTCAGTTCGAGAGGGATGCAGGTACAGGTTGGAGAAAAACGTTATCGTAGCAGGAACTATTCATACATCAATTATTACCAGGCCAAGGAGTTCAAGGAAAAATACGCTTTCCCTTCTTCTGTTTCGATCTCTACCAATGCAACAGGCACCGCTACTGTCAAGTATGGCTCATTGAAAACAAATCCGAATGTATCGGTACAAGGAAGCGATGAGAATTACCTGTTTACCTCTGGCAATGAATTGCTTATGGGCCGTAATTTTACGGAAGAGGAGGTCTTGTCGGGAAGGAATGTTGTAATTATTGGAGATGCCATATTTAAGAGGATATTGAAGAATGAAAAAAATCCTCTACAAAAGATAATCAGTATCGGTGGGGGCAACTACCGGGTAATTGGAGTACTCAAATCAAAAGGCAGTGGGTTTGGATCGGGAAGTGATCAGTTATGCCTTTTACCTTATACCAATGTGAGAAGTTATTTTGCCCGGCCGCAGATGAACTTTTCGATCCAGATAAAAGTTTCAAGTACCGAATTAATGGAGCCGGCCGTTGGTGAAGCCGAAGGTACTTTCCGGGTAATCAGGAATCTAAATCCGGCTGACGAGAGCGATTTTAATGTTGAGAAGAGTGATAACCTGGTTAATATTTTGCTGAATAATATCAAGAATATAACTTTGGTGGCAACCATTATAGGCTTTATCACCTTATTTGGCGCCGCTATCGGATTGATGAATATCATGTTGGTCTCGGTGACTGAAAGGACCCGTGAAATCGGCATTCGTAAAGCCATTGGAGCGACCTCCAAGATAGTGAAACAGCAGTTTTTGATGGAAGCCATTGTTATTGGACAAATAGGGGGAATTGTGGGGATTATTTTGGGTATTTTGGCAGGAAACGGAGTGGCGATGATGATTGGCACACCCTTTTTCATCCCCTGGATTTGGATTATTGCCGGGGTGATCTTATGCTTTTTTGTAGGAATTATCTCAGGATATTATCCGGCACAAAAGGCATCCAAGCTTGACCCAATCGAAAGCCTCCGGTTTGAATAGTCCTTTTTACTGAATGAGAATGAACTGTTTTCATCAAAGATAGTCTACCAACTAGCATTATGTACGTTACGTAAATTACCGGACTGATACCTTAAGTTTTTGATTTAAAAAGGTATCTGAAAAGAAACTAGTAAGTTTTTTTTCAGAAATAATCTATCTTTACCTTTCAGGAACAGATTATATGAGGGTTAGAATAGTATGGTAACAAAACTTCAGACAAAAGCTGAGCAACGATTAATTCAAGACTGTTTTGATGACTTGATGAAAGCCTGTGACCGGAAAGTTTCGGAAGAGGGAAAGGCGCGTATTATCAAAGCTTTTGAATTTGCCAACAATGCCCATGTCGGTGTAAAGCGTAAATCAGGCGAGCCTTATATCATCCATCCTTTGTCGGTAGCAAAGATTGTTGTTGAAGAGATTGGACTCAGTGCCACTTCCATTATATCGGCCTTGATGCACGATGTGGTTGAAGATACGGATTACACCCTGGAAGACATCAGCAATTTGTTTGGGGAAAAGGTTGCCTCCATTGTTGACGGGCTAACCAAACTTAGCGATGAGTTTACTCCTCAGCAAGACTCCAAGCAGGCCAACAATTTCAGAAAGATGTTAATGACCCTGTCGGATGACGTGAGGGTGATATTGATAAAGCTGGCTGATCGTTTGCACAACATGAGGACCCTGGATTCGATGCCTCCCACCAAGCAATTGAAGATAGCAGCAGAAACGTTATACATCTTTGCACCGCTAGCCCACCGCCTTGGTTTGTACGCCATTAAATCGGAGCTGGAAGACCTTAGCCTGAAATACAAAAATCCGGAGGCATTTAACCAGATACAGTTCAGGCTTCATAACCAGCGTGAGAAAAGAGATTACCTGGTAACAGAGTTTATCAAGCCGATTGAGAAACAGCTGAAAAATGAAGGCATCGAGTTTACCATTACCGAACGCCTCAAGTCCATTTATTCCATTTGGAGCAAGATGCAGACTAAAAATGTTTCATTTGATGAAGTATATGACCTGCTTGCCATTCGTATTGTCTTTACCCCAAAACTGAATGTATCTGAAAAACGACAATGTTTTGACATTCTTTCCCTGGTAACTGATATCTACAAGCCAAAGCCTGACCGGATACGTGATTGGATTACCATCCCCAAGGCCAACGGTTATGAAGCCCTGCATGTGACTGTGATGGGGCCTCAGGGAAAATGGGTAGAGATTCAAATACGTACCCAACGTATGGATGAGATTGCTGAGCGTGGGTTTGCTGCCCATTCTAAATACAAGAACATCAACGACATTGAAAATGAACTTGACCGTTGGCTTCAGAAGATCAAGGAAATGCTCAAAAACCCGGAATCGGATGCCCTTGAGTTTTTGGATGAATTCAAAATGAACCTTTTCTCTTCTGAA
>JACMKG010000128.1 GCA_014380255.1 Prolixibacteraceae bacterium
ATCGTAACGGCTGAAATATCGGGAGACACGAATAATAAAGCCAACCGGGTTAAGGTGGATATGGGAAAAGCTATATTCAGATCACCCCAGGTACCTGTTATTTGTGATGAAGCTGAATGTTTTGATCATCCCTTAAGCATTGTGGACGAAACTTACCTGATCAACTGTGTCTCGGTAGGCAACCCGCATTGTGTCATTTTGCGCGATAAGCTGGTAAAGGCAGAGATACTGAAGCATGGCTCGGATATTGAAAATCACCCGATGTTTCCTAACCGAATCAATGTTCAGTTTGCCAAGGTTATTTCCCGCGATGAAGTCGAGATACTGATTTGGGAGCGTGGTGCCGGCTATACCCTTGCCTCGGGAAGTTCATCCTGTGCCGTGGCTGCTGTAATGGTTAAAAAGGGCCTTACAGAGCGAAAATTAACCGTTAAAATGCCTGGCGGAATCCTTCACCTGGAAATTGATGAGAACTGGAATATCCGCATGGAAGGCGAAGTAAAAGAGATTGCATCAGGATATTTTAGTGATGAATTGATTGCAGATGTGCTTTGCTTATAAAAAACTGTAAATTTGTAGCCCCATATTTTAATAAACTGAAATGACCAAACAGATCCCTTTTTCGAAAAAACAGATCGAAAAGATTATAGAACAACACCCCACACCTTTTCATATCTACGATGAAAAAGGTATTCGCGACTATGCCCGTAAATTTATCAAGGCCTTTTCATGGAACCCGGGATTCAAGGAGTATTATGCCATTAAATCGGCTCCTAATCCGTATCTGATGAAAATAATGCGTAAGGAAGGCTTTGGGATTGACTGCAGTTCGATGGCTGAACTGGTAATTGCCGAAAAACTGGGCATGAAGGGGGATGAAATCATGTTTACTTCCAACGATACGCCGGCGTATGAATATAAAAAAGCCGTTGACCTGGGAGCAATCATTAACCTGGATGATATTTCGCACATCGAATATCTGGAAAAGCATGTCGGAATTCCTGACATCGTTTGCTTCCGCTATAACCCAGGCTCACTGAAAGAAGGAAATACCATTATCGGGCATCCCGAGGAAGCCAAATATGGCTTTACCCGTGATCAGTTGTTTGAAGGATACCAGATTCTTAAGGAAAAAGGAGTGAAGCGTTTTGGTCTGCACACCATGGTAGCTTCCAACGAACTTGATTCTGCTTATTTTGTCGAAACAGCACAAATCCTTTTTGACCTGATTGTTGAATTAAAACAAAAGGTAGGTGTTGATATAGAATTTGCCAATCTGGGTGGTGGAATAGGAATCCCGTATAAACCGAATGATCAGCCTGTGGATCTTGATTTTATGAGCCGTGGTATTGAAAAACTTTACCAGGAAAAGATTGTAGCCAATGGATTGGAGCCGCTGCGCCTGTATTTCGAGTCGGGCCGTGCAATGACCGGGCCTTATGGATTTTTGGTAACCCAGGTACTTCATCTCAAAAAAACATACAAGCAATACGTGGGTCTCGACGCCAGCATGGCCAACTTGATGAGACCTGCCCTTTATGGCTCTTACCACCATATTACCGTAATGGGAAAAGAAGATCAGCCACTGGATCAGGTGTATGATGTGACGGGCTCATTGTGTGAGAACAACGATAAGTTTGCCATCAACCGGTCACTGCCCGTGATGGAGCCTGGCGATTTGGTGGTTATCCATGACACGGGGGCTCATGGTCATTCCATGGGATTCAATTACAACGGTAAACTTCGCTCGGCTGAATTGCTGCTTCGTGAAAACGGAGAAGTCGTCCAGATACGTCGGGCTGAAACCCTTGACGATTATTTTGCGACCCTTGACTTTGATAGATTAAAGAATTTTCAATAAAAAAAGATATCAGAAAGAAAGCCGGTGAATGCCGGCTTTTTTATTGAGATACAATTTAGATCAGCGAATTGGATTGTATTATTTTTTGATACAATCCAGTGAGAAAAGGTCAATTTAATCAGGAGGGAATCTTATTTATTTTTAACTTTAAACTTATAGCGGGGTTAAATACTCACTAAATAAGTTTGTTTATCTTAATTTGTTAAGGTTAGGTAGATAAAAGGGGCATTGAAAGTTACTAAGGTACAGGCGACGGAAAAAAGCTTTAAAATAAAAACTTCTGCGGGTGTTTTTGAACATGTACTTTGAAAAAAAAGAAGTGGTCCAACTTATTCAATTATTTGTCTGGTTGCTATTTAAGTGTGTACCTTTGTATAATGAAGATTAAATGAGAAAAGCTATGATTTCTGCAAATTATACAGAATTGAGGAATGATTTAAAAAAGTACCTGGATCAGGTGGAGGAAAATCATGAAACCTTAATCATAAAACGAGGTGCCGGTAAAGGGACCGTTATGATTTCGATGGATGAGTATAATTCAATGATGGAAACAGTCTATTTGTTAAGTTCCAGAAAGAATGCCGATCGTTAATTTGAATCCATCAGACAAATGCATTACGATAAATAACTTACCTTTGCCCCTAATTATAAAGAAGCTGGAAAATGAGAATCGGATTTGATGCCAAACGCGCTTTCAAAAATACTGCCGGACTGGGGAATTTTAGCCGCAGTACCATTGCTGCGCTTGCCAATTATTATCCGGATGATCGGTTTTTCTTGTTTCATCCCGGAAAGGCAAAGTCAGCCTTATTCAGTGCTCCTGAACTCACAACGGTCATTCGTCCCAAAGGATTCTGGTGGAAGATATTCAGAAATGCCTGGCGAAGCTTTCGGGTTGCAGGTATTGCCAAAAACCTGAAAATAGATGTCTATCATGGGCTGAGCCATGAATTGCCCCAGGGAATTGAGAAAACCAGTATCAAGACCATTGTTACCATTCATGATTTGATTTATGTGCGTTATCCTCACCTTTATCAGAAAGCCGATCAGATAATTTACGATTTTAAGTTCAGAAATGCCTGCGAGGTAGCTACCCGCATTCATGCTATTTCAGAACAGACTAAAATAGACCTGATCTCTTTTTTTCATGTTCCTGAAAAGAAAATTAAGGTGATTTACCAGGCTATCAATCCTTTGTTTTTTGAAGAGTTGACTGAGGACCAGAAAATGCCTGTGCTTAAAAAATACAAACTTCCCAAAAAGTTTCTGCTGAGCGTGGGAACCATTGAGCAGCGAAAGAACATGGTGGGTCTTTTGGAAGGAATGCTCATGAAAAAAATTAACATCCC
>JACMKG010000129.1 GCA_014380255.1 Prolixibacteraceae bacterium
GATTGGCTTTATCCAAATCTTTCAGCAGAATCAAAGAAGATAATTCGTGATGCTATCGTATATAAGGGGATTTATCCCTCTCTTGATCCCAAATACAACAGCTGGCAAAGAGTGGTTAATAACTGGAATCAGGTATGCAATGCCGGAATGACATACGGTGCCTTGGCTGTTGCAGAAGATCATCCTGAACTTTCAAAAATGGTCATTGATCGTGCTCTCAATACAATACATCTTTCAATGGATGAATACAAACCGGAAGGTGCATATCCTGAAGGATATGGTTATTGGGGGTATGGAACTTCATTTAATGTGATGTTTCTAAGTGCCATCGAAAAGGCATTGGATTCAGATTTCGGATTAACAAACACACCGGGATTTTTACAAACTGGCCGTTTCTTCCAGAATATGACAGGAGTTACAAACGAGTGTTTCAACTGGGGAGATTCAGGATTACGGGGCAACTTAAGTCCAGCTATGTTTTGGCTGGCACAGAAGAATGCTGACCCAACCTTGCTATGGGTGGAGAAAACATATCTTCAGAAGGATGATTTTGCTGGATTTACACGCGATCGTCTATTGCCTGCCATAATGATTTGGGGGAAAGACATGTCTTTGGATAAAGTAGCTGAACCTAAAATAAGTGCATGGAAAGGTCAAGGTGCCAATCCTCTTGCAATGATGCGTACCTCATGGACTGATCCTAATGCCATTTTTGTGGGTTTTAAAGCTGGATCTCCTTCTGTGAATCACGGGCACATGGATGTTGGATCTTTCATCATGGAAGCTAACGGTATCCGATGGGCATCAGATTTCGGAATGCAGGATTATGAATCACTTGAATCTAAGGGAATTGCTTTGTTTGGGAGAACACAGGATGCTCAACGATGGACTGTTTTCCGACTGAATAATCTTGTTCACAATACATTGACTATAGATGATCAATTACAAAGGGTAAAGGGTTATGCCAAAATAGACCAATTTTCTGATAATCCCGATTTTATGTATGCTGTTTCAGACATTTCCTCCGTGTATGAAAATCAGATTACATCAGCAAAAAGAGGGGTAGCAATAGTGGACAAAAAATTTGTAGTGGTAACTGATGAAGTAGTAGCGAATGATAAACCAACAACTATTCGCTGGACCATGCTGACTTCAGCTACACCCAAGCTTGGAAAGAATAGTATCACTTTAACCAAGGATGGAAAACAATTGGTTATACGGGTCAATACTCCTTCTTCTGTTACCATGAAAACCTGGACCACTCAGTCAACAACAAGTTATGATGCGCCAAATCCGGGTACAACATTGGTTGGATTTGAAATGAAATTAAACCCTAATCAAAAACAAGCCATCCAAGTTCTGCTTATTCCTGATCCTGAAAAAAACACAAAGGTTAAGTTTAATAAGGTACTAGGGAATTGGTAATTTTATATGGTGAATTTTCCAATATTGAAACACAGGGGTATTCAGTTAAAGTTTCTTTAGAATTGGATATTATTGATGTAAAGGAAGTGACGTATTCATGAGATATTATTTATGAGAGGCTTTGGTTAAGATGCATAAATCGTGTCATTTACATCTTTTGTAAGTTAAATCTGGTGAAATTGAGAGTCAACAAAACAAAATGATCAACCATATGAGAAGAGTCAGTCAGATTTTAAATCTTACAATCTTTATTCTTCTACTCTCTACGTTGAGTTTCTGCCAAAAGTCAGAAGCTCAACCTGAGGTAGAACCGGAATTAGAGTTAACTGGAATATTGAAGACTCTTCATAAAGACCATCCTAGGTTATTATTGACCAATGTTCGGCTTCAGGAATTAAAGATCCTGAGCAGTAAAGACCCTAAACTGAAGAAATATGCAGCCGATGTGATCGCACAGGCGGATAAGGACCTTTTTAAATCTCCGATAGAGCATGTTTTGATTGGCCCTCGGTTGTTGGATAAAAGTCGTGAATGCCTCAATCGAGTGTACAATCTTTCTTTTGCGTATCGTTGGACGAATAATCCGAAATACCTGAGTTCAGCCATTGCGAATATGAAAAATGTTTGCTCATTTGCTGATTGGAACCCTTCACATTTTCTGGACGTAGCCGAAATGACCCACGCCGTTGCGATTGGCTATGATTGGCTTTATCACAGTATGGATCAGCCAACCCGTAATCAGATTAAAGCTGGATTAATCAAGCTGGGCTTGGAAGAGGGGAAAAAAGCATATGCCTCTAATGCATGGTGGATGAAAGTTGATCATAATTGGAATCAGGTATGCAATAGTGGATTAGCAATTGGGGCATTGTCCATCGCCGAAACAGATCCGGATCTTGCCTTGTATATGATACCCAAAGCAATTGAATTACTGCCCTTTGCTTTGAAAAGTTATGGGCCTGATGGTGTTTGGGGCGAAGGACCAGGCTATTGGTTGTACGCGACCGATTACACAGCTTACGGAATCTCGGCTTTGCAAACTGCACTGGGAAGCGATTTCGGATTGACAAAACAGCCTGGTCTGAACCTTACGGGTTATTTCCCCATTTATTCAGCCGGTCCTTCCGGATATATGCTCAATTATGCTGATGCAGGTGAGAAGTCGAAACTGGGAGTACCTCATCCTTGCCTTTGGCTGGCCGGAGTATATAATAACAGCCATTTTTCAGATTTCGTAATTGACCAATTAGAAACCCGAACAGCCAATGTTTTTGATATCATTTGGTTTCAGCCCTATGCCCATTCTGCTGCAAATCGCCCCTTGGATATATTCTTTGATGGCAAAGTTTCCCTTTATTTTTCAAGAAGTTCCTGGATTGATCCGAATGCATTGTGGATTGGGTTTAAAGCTGGTTATAATAAAGTTAATCATGCTCATCTTGATCTTGGAAATTTCGAATTGGATGCTTTAGGTGTTCGGTGGGCCCGCGATCTGGGCTCAGATGATTACAATCTTCCAGACTATTTTGGCAGCAAAAGATATACCTACTATAGGCTTCAGTCCATTAGTCACAATGTCCCCGTTTTGAACGGACAAAACCAACGTCAGGACGGCACATCCCAGTTTATAAAACATGGAGAGGGAATTTCTGAACCCTATGCGGTAATTGATTTTACTAGTGCATATAAAGACTTTGCCAGTTTAGCGCAACGGGGGATTAAGTTACTGGACAACAGAAAATCAATCTTGATTCAGGATGAATTCATTTTAACCAAATCAGCTGAATATATGTGGGGAATGACTACGGATGCTTCTATTCAAATCATAGGCTCAAAAGAAGCTGAACTTACATTGAACGGACAGAAAATGAAGGCAAGGATTTTGGCACCATCCAATGCTGTATTTACAGTCGAATCAGCCCAACAGGCTAAGCCACAAAAAGAAAACAGGGATGTAAGCAGGCTTTTAGCTAAAGTTCCTGAAACGATTGGAAGCATCACTTTTGCCATTCAGTTATCACCACAATGGCCAGGGTCGGTTGCAACAACAACCATCGTTGAACCACTTTCAGAATGGAAATAAATCAGTTTAAATAGAATTAAATAAACTTAACTATATGAAATCTTTAATTGTTGTATTTCTTCTTTTTCTATGTGTTTGTGCAGTCGATGCCGGTACTCCAAAGTATAAAAGGATTGTGAGGGATGCTGAAAAGCAAACCAATGTAATGCTTGATGAGATCAATCAGGAAAAATCAGTAGCAACCAATGATGCGGAGAAAACGAAAAAAGCTGAGCTTGTGTCACCCCGTACCCTTTCATCAGATAACAATCTGATTCTTGTGCCTTCCAAAGATTGGACAAGCGGTTTCTTCCCTGGAGTTTTATGGTATCTCTATGAATCTACAGGTGACAAAAAATGGGAACAACAAGCACGTGCTTTTACTTCAAAAATCGAAAAGGAAAAGATGAATGGAGGTACTCATGACATGGGATTTAAAATCTACTGTAGTTTTGGAAATGGGTACCGTCTGACAAACGATCCAGGTTATAAAGAAGTTATTATCCAGTCTGCCAAAACTCTTTCCACACGTTTCAATCCAAAGGTAGGATGTATCCGTTCATGGGATCATAACAAGGATAAATGGGACTATCCTGTTATTATTGACAACATGATGAATCTTGAACTCTTATTTGCGGCAACACACCTGACAGGTGATTCTTCCTTCTATAAAATTGCTGTAAGCCATGCAAATACCACCATGCAAAACCATTTTCGTTCTGACTTTAGTAGTTATCATGTGATTGATTACGATCCTATTACAGGTAATGTGACAAAAAAGAACACTCACCAGGGATTCAGTCATGAATCATCATGGGCACGCGGTCAAGCCTGGGCTTTGTATGGTTATACAATGTGCTATCGGGAAACAAAGAATCCGAAATATTTGGAATTGGCAGAAAAGATTGCCGGATTTATCTTGAATCATCCTAATTTACCTGCAGACTTAGTTCCTTATTGGGATTTTAATGCACCGGGAATTCCCAATGAACCAAGGGATGCTTCTGCTGCATCCATTATAGCATCAGCATTCTATGAATTATGCGACTATTCTGAAAAAGGCAAGTATTACCGTGATTTAGCCGATAGGATCATGGAAAACTTGACAATCAATTATCGTTCTTCATTAGGCGACAATAAAGGTTTTATTTTGGTGCACAGCACCGGTTCAAAACCGATGAATAGTGAGGTAGATGTTCCATTAAATTATGCTGACTATTATTACCTTGAAGCCCTGTTACGCTCGAAAAATAAAATCAAATATATGGTAAAAATCAAGTAAGTTTTTGGAAAGCTTAGTTGTCGTATATAACGAACGAATGTTTTTTAATTTTAGATGTGAACTCCAGCTCATACGGCTGACAGTCCACGACATGAAATTAGGCAATACATTGCCTGTGTCTGTACGGTATCTGTACTGATGCTGTACTAATATGCCCAATTTAGTACAGCATCAGTACAGACACAGTACAGACAGTGGCAATGTGTGGGATAAGTACAGGAAAAGTAGCACCGGGGTTTACGGACAAAGAAATTATAATTATAGTGGAATTATAATCGTGCTTACAGGAGTAAAACCTATAAAACCAGATCAATGAAAAAGAACTCACTCATAACTACTGTTTATTCTATCCTGATTGCCTTGAATGCAACCTGC
>JACMKG010000130.1 GCA_014380255.1 Prolixibacteraceae bacterium
GTTGAAAGAAGGAGACGAGCATGCCTTTAAGGCCTTGTTTCAAAAATACTATTCTGCCATGTGCCAGTTTGCCTACCAGTTTCTTAAAGACAGCGACATGGCTGAAGAAACGGTCCAGGAACTGTTTGTGCGCCTGTGGGAAAAACGCGCGACCCTGAACATTGAACTTTCGGTGAATCATTATCTTTTTCGTTCGATTCGTAACCAATGCCTGAACCAGCTTCAGCATCAGAAGATTAAACAGCAGTATGCCTCCCGGATGTTGGAAAACGCGGAGCAGGAAACCGACTGGCAGCCTTTTTACCTGGAAATGGATTTAATGGAGCGTATTGAAAAAAGCATCGACTCCATGCCCCCCAAACGACAGGAGATTTTCAGGCTTAGCCGTGAGCAGGGCTTAAAATACAAGGAAATTGCCGATAAGCTGAACATCTCCATTAAAACCGTTGAAGCACAGATGGGCTTGGCATTGAAGTATTTACGCGATGATTTAAAGGATTTTAACCCTTCGCTGATCTCACTGCTGATTATTTTAAAAAAAACTACTGCTTCGAATAAGGGTTAAACGTTCCCTGGTTTGTCTTTTAGGCATATGAAGACAAATCCAAACATAAACGACGATACATGGGCCTTACTGGCAAAGCTGATCTACGACCAGCATCCTTCACCCGATACATTGGAGAATGCTGCAAACGAAGAGGAGCTTCCCCTGGATGCAAAACAGGTGGCAGAAATGCAACAGCTGGCCAAAAAGGTGGATCTTTACTTTGATCTGAAAAAATTCCCCACAGACAGCGCATGGGAAAAGATACAAACTAAGATTCAGCAACAACCACCAAGCCGCAAGACACCGATCCGCAGCTTAATCACCAGCCCGTTCATGCGTATTGCAGCTGCTCTTTTGGTAGCCTCACTGCTTACTGTAGCCGGTTATGAAATATACAGCAACCGGGGAGCTCAGAACCCAATGGTTGAGCTGGTGGCTTCCAATGAGGCTGTAAAAACCTATACCTTGCCTGACGGGACCCGGGTGAGCCTTAATTCGGATACACATTTTAAATATCCTAAGACATTTGGTAAAGATACACGTGAAGTTACCATTGAAGGGGAAGCTTTTTTTGAAGTAATGCCTGACCCCGCAAAACCTTTTATCATCCATGCCGGAGAAGCACAGATTAAAGTGCTTGGTACCAGTTTTAATGTACGTGCTTATTCGCATGCTAAATTGATGGAAGTAATTGTTAAAACAGGTAAAGTGCAGGTTTTGTATCAGAAAACAGCAAACCCGCAAACCAACGAACTGATCCTGAATCCGGGTGACAAGGGAACACTGGTGAGAGAAAGCAATGCATTGCTTAAGAGCATCAATGAAGATCCCAACTTTATCGCCTGGAAAACGCATGACCTGATTTTTAAGGCCACTTCGCTCAACGAAGTGATTACCAATCTTGAAAATGTGTATAAAGTAAGTATCCGCCTGGAAAATCCGGAACTGGGCCGACAGCTGCTTACCGCTCATTTCAACAATTATTCACTGGAATTTATCCTGGAGGTCATAGAAACAACCTTCGGAATGCAAACCCAAATGGTGGATGGCCAGTATATTTTAAAAGCAAAATCCTAATTAATGAAATTCAAACGCCATGAAAACAAATCAATTGATATATTATTTTGTGTGTATTATGTTGAGCGCATTGCTCATTTCTAATCCTCAATCGGCCAATGCCCAGAAAAACACCAAGAGGCATAATACCAAGCAGGAACAAAAAGACGATCAGACACCCAATGTGCTTGATCAGAACATCAGCATCTATGCCGATAATGAACCCCTTTCGAATGTTATTGAACGCATTTGCAAGTATCTGAACCTGGATTATTCGTACAATTCAAAACTGATTGAAGGTAAGAATATCAACCTGAATGTTTCCAATAAACCCATCAAGTATGTGTTGGATCAGATGATGGATGATTTCTACCTCCTTTTTGAAATTGAAGATAATATTCTGGTAGTAAGAGACTATGTACCCATGGACAAGAGTGTGGCATACGAAAAAAAGCAGCGCAACTACAGCGACCAGACCGGATTTATATTTGATAACCCGAAGAAGAAGTCGGTAACCTTTGACTTTAAAACCTCCAGTAATCTTATCATTATCCCGGTGGCCATTAACAGCTCGGATACCTTGAATTTTATCCTGGATACGGGCGTTACCCATCCTATTATCACCGAGCTTCCCTTTGTAAACAAGCTGAGCCTTAATTATCTGCAACCTATCCACATCAAAGGACTGGGCGAAGGGGAACAGCTCACGGCCTACAAATCGGGCAATAATATAATTAACCTTCATGGGCTGGTGGCTTACGATCAGGAGATTCACATGGTCATTAACGAAGACTTTCAGATTTCACAAATCCTGGGTATCCCGGTACATGGAATGATTGGCTTTAATATGTTTAAAGACTATGTGGTTAAGATTGATTATCCGGCACAGAAAATTACCCTGACCAAGCCCGAATACTATTCATACAAAGGCAAGGAAAAAGACATCGTTCTGCCGTTGACATTCGAGCAAAACAAACCCTTTGTAAACACCAATATTGTAACGGATAAGAACCAGGATGTTCGTGTAAAACTGTTGGTAGACACGGGTGCCAGTGATGCTCTTTGGCTGTCGGCTAATTCGGACAGCGCTATCTCTCTGCCTGAAAACAGCATAGAGACCTTCCTTGGACGTGGATTAAGCGGTGACCTGTTTGGCAAGAAAGGCCGTATCGGGGCTATCTGGGTAGGACCCTTGGTGCTTTACGAACCCATCGTGGCTTTCCCATCCGATGAAATGCTCAATCAGCTGATTGGCAAGGATGACCGTAATGGAACCCTTGGAGGTGAAATCCTTCGCAGATTCCATGTGATCATGGATTATCCCAACAAGCAGCTTGTTCTCAGGCCAAACAACAATATCAAGGACGAGTTCAATTACAACATGAGCGGGCTGGAAGTAATCAACCCCATGCCGGGAGCGCCCATCTTCCTGATCGATAATATCCGGGAGAATTCACCCGCTTATTATGCAGGGATCCATGAAAAAGACCAGATCATTGCCATCAATAATAACAATCACAAATCTTTAACGTTAAATGATATAAATTTGCTGTTTCAAAGCCATGAAAACAGAAAAATTAAAATGATCGTTCTTCGCGATGGAGAACAAATAAAAACAGAGTTTACATTGAAAAAAATGTTCTAGTGATGAAACCAGTTTGCGGATTCTATCTAATTGTTTTCCTCTTGTTTATGAAGGTTTCCTTCGGACAGGGGGAAGACAATTCCGCACTGGATCAGGAAGTGAGTATCGAGGCTAATCATGAAAGCATCGCCTCGGTATTGGAACAAATAGCTTCCCAGGCACAGGTGTACTTCTCGTATGACCCTTTGCTCATTGGAGCTGACCGAAAAATAGATGCCTCCCTTTCTTCCAAAAGCATCCGTGAGATACTGGATATTATCTTTGAATCCAGGTTTGTTTATCAGGTGCTCAATAACCAAATTGTTATCACTTCCCCGGAAAATGAACCCGGGACTTTTGACAGTAACGAGAGGGCAAATGGCCCATCCTCCATCAGGATTTTTTATGGCAAAGTCATCGATCTGCAGGAGAAAAATCCCCTTCCTTTTACCAGCATATCAGTTTTAAGGCAACCAATCGGAACCATCTCCAATACGGATGGTGATTTTGAGCTTAAAATACCACGAACCATGATCAACGATACGGTGGTGGTTTCCTGCATGGGATACAAACAATTCCGCCTGCCCGTCAGTGAGATCACAGACGAACAGGTGACCATTTACCTGCAGCCTTCCAATATCCAGCTTCAGGAGGTAAAGGTTATTTACATCAGTCCACAGGAAATCCTGCGAAGAATGAAATCCAAGATTTCACTGAACTATCCCGAAGAGCCTGAAATCATGACTTCCTTTTACCGGGAGGTTTTAAGCCAGGATAACCATTTCATCGATGTGGCCGAGGCGGTCATGGACATCCGTAAAGCTTCCTACAATAATCTGCTGGCCGAAGATAAGGTGAAATTTATTAAAGGACGCAAAAGCCTGAATGTAAAACCTTTTCAATTTGTTGACTTTAAAATCCAGGGAGGCCCTTATTACATTACCAAGCTGGATGTGGTAAAGACACTGGATTCGTTCCTGGATCCCGAATATGCCGAGTTCTACAAATTTACCCTGGATGATATTATTGATTACGACACCCGCTCCACGTATGTCATTGCCTTTAAACCCAAGGACAAAAGGGATGATATTTTTTACCAGGGCAAGCTGTATGTCGATATGTCGTCATTTGCATTGGTAAAAGCTGAATTTGAAATAAATCGTGCAGGCCTAAAGTTTGCACAGCAAACCTTGATTCAGAAGAAACCCAAGGATTTTTTTGTTCGTCCCATCCAGGTTCAGTATTTGGTAACCTACCGTCGCTCGGATGCCAAATGGCATTTAAGCAATGCCCAGGCTTCCATCGATTTTCGGGTAAGAAGCAAAAAGGATAAAATCAACTCCGTATTCCACAGCCTGAGCGAATTGCTGATCACGGATTTCAAGCCTGATGAGGGTCTGCGTTTTAAAAGAAACGAGTTGTTTAGTCCCCGGGATATTTTTACTGAAATGGTTAACAGCTACGATGATAATTTCTGGGGCGACTATAACATCATCAAGCCCTCCAAAGAACTACGCAAAGCTCTGGATAAGTACTATCAGGAAAATGACTCCCTGTTCCATGCCCCTTTAAAACAGGAACAGGAGGAACTGATGCAAAGAAGCCTGACCGAGAAGAGTTCCGGTAAATAAGTCAAAAGGCAAAGTCAAAAGTCAAAAGTCAAAAGTAAAAAAGGAGAAAGGAATACCCCGACTCTGAAGGAGTCAATTGTCCTGCCCGCCATGTAGGTCCTCTTTGGCAGGCGTGTAGTAACCGTGGGTGAAACCCGTGGAAACGAGAGGCTACTGCCAACTTCTCAAACTTTTTTCAAACCATCAAACCCTTTTAACCATTTAACCCTTCCAACTTTTTTAACCCTTCCTTCCCTACAGCAAATTCGCAACCTTGTTCAGCCCCGGCACATCGATAAATCTGATTTTACGACCTTGCAGATCAATCAGCTGATCCTGCTTGAATTCAGAAAGCAGACGGATCACGCTTTCAGTGGCCGTTCCAACCATGTTGGCCAGCTCTTCGCGTGTAAGCGATATCTGAAGGGTCTGGGCATTGTCGAGTTCGAAGTTCTCCTTGAGCAGCAGCAATACCTCGGCCAAACGTTCGCGCACAGACTTCTGTGCAATATCGGTAATATAATCGTTAGCCTCGCGCAATTCCTTGCACACGATCTGAAGCATGTGATGCGAGAACTGCCAGTTGTGCTGAATCAAATACAGGAGTGTCTGGTAAGGAATGTGGCACAGTACGGCTTCCTCGATTACTTTGGCCGTTGTACAGGCAAGTTCCTGGCTTAAAAGGGAACGATAGGCAATAATATCACCTTTTTTGGCAAAGCGGATGATCTGTTCCTTTCCGTCAATGCCTGTCTTGAAAATCTTCAGGATACCGCGTGTAACGCAGTAAAAGCCTGTTAAACGGCTTCCTTCCCGGTAAATGATGCTTCCCTTATTATATAATGAACAAGTCTTGTCATAATTCAATTGAGATATTTCCTGTTCCGTAAGTTTCTTGAATAACTGGAACCCCGACAACTCGCATTCTTCTTCACTTGGTCGTTTAATTGAACTTCTCATCAAGTTATTTTGTTTTGTTAATAGATAAAACAACAACAGGCACTAATATAAGCTTTTATTGAAAAAATAATGCGCAAACTTATGCCATTGATTTTAAACGTAAAATTAGCTTATTTATTGAATTTCGAATATAACATTCGTTGAATAAATCAGAAGCCAATTTGACCTCTAAGGACGGTTCATGTGAAGGTAAACATTACCTTTACAGGGTAGCAGCTTTTAATGAATCCATGCTTCCAACGTGAAAAAGGCAGTGGCCTGATGTTTGTTGACAATCCTTTCGGTATAAACAAGCGAGATAGAATAACCAGAACGTGAGAAATTTAATGCTTTTTGAAGACGGAAACGAGAAGATCTTTACCATTCGCAAGATCTGTGACTTTAACGAAGAGGAAATCGAACACAACCTGATGCCTCATCTGCACGATTTTTATTCCATCTTCTGGATCGAATCGGGCGAGGCTACTCATGCCACCGAGTTTGTGGAATACAACCTGAAGGCCGATACCATTGTATTTGTGCCCCCGGGTCTGAAACACCGCATGTATATCGATAAGTCGGTGGGTGGAACCTATATCCTTTTCAACGAGGAGTTCATCCAGTATAACCGCAAGAATCATGTTCCGTTGAAGGATTACCGCCTTTTCAACAATCCCGATTTCAAGAGCCTGATTACCGTTAGCCCCGAAGCACGGGTGAAGCTGAAGAATATCACCGACCTTATTTTTGATGAACTCCGCGCTTTTGACCTTTACAGCCAGGATATTGTGCTCAACCTGCTTCATCTGTTCCTGCTCGAATCCAGGCGTATATTCGACCAGCAGAACCAGGCCATCATGGAACTTCCCTCAGAAACACCTGATTCAACCATCATCCAGTTCAAGCTGCTGATTGAACAGAATTTCCAGAGCCAGAAAAACGTTTCTGCCTATGCCGAGATGCTGCACATAAACCCTTCGTGTTTGAATGAAATGGCCAAAAAGACCACCGGCATCACAGCCGGGGAACTGATCCGCAACCGGGTTATTGATGAAACCAAGAAGCTGCTTTTCTCCAGTGGAATGTCGGGCAAAGAAATTGCCTTTGAGCTTGGATTTGACGATCCGGCCTATTTCAGCCGCTTTTTCCGCAAGTATACCGGCACCACGCTGAAGGAGTTTCGGGATTACAGCAGAAAAAAATACCATTAAATCCTTTTTTAGTCCATTTCCTGCTCCATTACCATGCCCTATCTTTGTAACTGTATAAAAACAATTAAAACAAATAAACAGTTATGAAGTCAATTAATTTTAAATCATGGGGCGTATTTGTACTGGCCCTTACCCTGACTACCGCCGTTATGGCTGAGACTAAAAAGGTGGATACCTCAAAAAGCAAAGTTGAATGGACGGGTAAAAAAGTTACAGGTTCTCACAATGGAACCATTGATGTTAAAGAAGGAACTCTGGAAGTGGATAATGGCAAGTTAACCGGGGGAACCGTAGTGATAGACATGCAATCCTTAAAAAATGTCGACCTGAGCGATGCGGATTCAAACGCCAAGCTGGTAGGCCATTTGAAATCCGACGATTTCTTCTCGGTGGCAACCTATCCGACCGCTACACTGGAAATTACCAAGGTGGAAGGCACCACTACCAATCATACCATTACCGGCAATCTGACCATCAAAGGAAAAACGAATCCCGTAACTTTTACCGCTACCTCCGCACAGGATGGCAAAGCCAATGTGTATGACGGAACGATTACCGTTGACCGCAGTAAATACGATGTTCGGTACGGTTCCAAATCATTCTTTAACGACCTGGGCGATAAATACATCAACGATGAGTTTACCTTAGATTATCATCTGGTTACTCAATAATTAACAAATCGCTCAGCATATCTGGTTCCTGAACGATCTTTCAAAGATGGTTCAGGCACTGCATTTTTTTACAGGAACATTGAGTAGCCCGCAAAGGCTGGTTACTCAGAGGCCTATTAAATTTATCGGTATGAAACTTACCCTTCATAAATCAGGCAGCAGGGGGCATGCCAATCACGGTTGGCTCAATACCTGGCATACCTTCAGCTTTGCCAACTATTACAACCCGAACAGGATGCACTTTGGCGCCCTTCGTGTGCTGAACGATGACACCGTTCAGGGGGGCATGGGTTTCGGGATGCATCCCCACGATAACATGGAAATTATCACCATCGTGCTGGAGGGAGAACTGGAACACCGCGACAACCTGGGTAACGGGTCGGTCATACGCCCTGGTGAAATCCAGGTCATGTCAGCCGGCACGGGGGTGAATCATTCCGAGTTCAGCCATTCAAAGACACAGGACGTGAAACTGCTCCAGATATGGGTATTTCCCAATATCAAGGATGTGGAACCACGCTACGACCAGGCCCGCTTTCCCCACGAGGAAATGAACGCTCAGTGGCGATTGGTGGTATCACCCGACGGCACACAAAATTCGCTGTTTATCCATCAGCAGGCCTGGTTTTCAATGGGCACTTTCCCCAAAGGAGCGGCCACTGAATTGAAACTCCATAAACCTGGAAACGGAGTCTATATTTTTGTACTATCGGGATCTGTCGCTGTGGGTGGTGAAACCCTGCAGGCACGAGATGGCCTGGGCATCGAAAATATAGAAGAAAACATAGCGTTGGAAATTCTGGAAGAGGCCAGCATACTGGCCATGGAAATTCCGATGGAACTTCGGTAATACATTTTTATCTTTTTGATCCAAAAAGGGAAGCGGGAAACTGTTTCCCTTTTTTTATGGATGAAGGCACAGACTTGTTTTGGGTCCATTGCCAAAGGTGGTAGATGACGATCAAATGAACAAAAAGCTTCCTGCAAGTAAAAAAGCCAATCCAGGGGTCTGTTTATCCTTTACAGTGAAAACTTTCCGGCTGTTTCTTTTATCTTTTCAAGGTGTAAATGGCCCGTATCAATTGTGATTTTTGTCCCGAAAATAGATGCTAAAGAAAGGATGATCATCCATCTGCCATTCCCTGGACATTGCGATCATTAGTCCCTATGTTTGTAATGTGCTTCGCCAAAAGAAGCATAAGTCTAAAAGAGTATTATTTTTGAATTACCGATTCACCATAAAACTCAAAGACTTATGCAA
>JACMKG010000019.1 GCA_014380255.1 Prolixibacteraceae bacterium
ATGAACTCGGGAACCGGCTTCATCTAATGCATCAATAGCCTTATCGGGTAAAAACCGGTCAGTAATGTAACGTGAGGTAAGTTTTACACATGCTTCAATAGCTTCAGGTGTATAAATTACATTGTGATGATCCTCATATCGTTGTTTAATATTATTGAGAATCTCAATGGTTTCGTCCATCGATGTTGGTTCAACCATTACTTTTTGAAACCTTCTCTCCAGAGCACCATCTTTTTCTATTTGCTGACGGTATTCATCTAGCGTAGTGGCACCAATACATTGGATTTCCCCACGTGCCAACGCAGGTTTCAACATATTGGCAGCATCGAGTGAGCCTGTGGCTCCACCTGCTCCAACTATGGTATGAATTTCATCGATGAAAAGAATGACATTGCTTACTTTTGATAATTCGTTCAATATAGCCTTCATTCTTTCTTCAAACTGTCCGCGATATTTAGTACCGGCAACAATAGAAGCTATATCCAGACTAACCACTCTTTTATCAAATAAAACCCTCGATACTTTCTTTTGAACAATTCTTAATGCCAGACCTTCTGCAATAGCTGATTTACCCACACCAGGTTCACCGATCAGAATAGGGTTGTTTTTCTTTCTTCTCGATAAAATCTGGGCCAGACGTTCAATTTCCCGTTCACGTCCAATGATAGGGTCCAGGTTGTTTTCTTCGGCAGCCTTGGTAATATCTACACCAAAATTGTCAAGCACAGGGGTTTCCGATTTTGGGTTTGCTGGCTTTTTGGCTGAAGCAGACTGTGAGGAACTTCCTCCCGGTGTTTTAAAGCTATCATCCGTGTCATCATCTTCATCTCCAAATTCTGATTTTGCTTCCGGTTGTTTATAATCTTCCAGTCTTGATTTCAGAATATAGTAGTTTATATGATAGTCTTCCAAGATACTACTAATCAAACTTTCTTTGTCTTTTAACAATGCAAGCATCAGATGTCCAGTATTTATTGTCGAACTATTAAAAGCTCTTGCTTCCAGATAGACCAATTTTAAAGCTTTTTCTGCAGATTTCAGTAACTGAACAGATGCTTGGGAATCAATATCTTTACCTGTTCTGAGTTTCTCTTCGACCGATAGTTTAATCTCTGCCAGATTGACACCCAGGTTGGTAAGAATTTCAATGGCGATACCTTCCCCATCTCTTAAGATTCCAAGAAAGATATGTTCTAATCCGATACTTTCGTTGCCCAGCCTAATTGCTTCTTCACGGCTGTACGAAAGAACATCTTTAATTCGTGGCGAAAATTGTGAATCCATATTTCTTGTCTCCTTATTTAGTTCTGAAATCAAAATAACAAAAAGTATTCCTAAAAGTTGTCATGCATTTTGTATGTAAATGTAATTTAAGATTAAATTTAATCATTAATTAAATAGTCTCATATATAATTTGCTGATTTTTTGAACATTGCATTGTTAAAATCTTATTCTTTATTTAGTAATGAATTGCCCGGAAAAGGGTAGATTCAAAAAGTATTTTTGTATTTTTGTCAGTCTAATTTTTTAAGAAAAATTTAATTAAAAGAGAAGTAAATGGCTGAAGGCGAAAAAATTATCCAGATAAATATTGAAGAGCAAATGAAAACAGCTTACATCGACTATTCGATGTCGGTAATTGTTGCCAGAGCACTTCCCGATGTAAGAGACGGGTTAAAGCCTGTACATCGTCGTGTATTATTTGGAATGAGTGAATTGGGAACACTTTCAAACAAACCCTATAAGAAGTCTGCGAGGATCGTAGGGGAGGTTCTAGGTAAGTTCCATCCTCACGGTGATTCATCCGTATATTTTACAATGGTGCGTATGGCCCAGGATTGGTCATTGCGTTATCCGCTCGTTGACGGGCAAGGTAACTTTGGCTCAGTTGATGGAGATAGTCCGGCTGCAATGCGTTATACAGAAGCGCGTTTATCAAAAATAGCAGAGGAAACGTTGGCTGACCTGGAAAAGAACACGGTTGATTTTCAACCTAACTTTGATGAATCGTTAAAGGAACCTACCGTATTACCAACCCGTATTCCACAGCTTTTAGTGAATGGAGCATCCGGTATTGCAGTAGGAATGGCCACCAACATGCCTCCTCATAATTTATCAGATACCATTGATGCAATTATAGCCTACGTTAACAATCCTGAGATTGACATACAGGATTTGATTAAGATAATTAAAGCACCTGATTTTCCCACCGGAGGTATTATTTATGGTTACCGTGGCGTTCAGGAAGCCTTTGAAACAGGTAGAGGCCGAATTGTTCTCAGAGGAAAAGCTCATATTGAAGTAACACCCAATGGTCGTGAGAAGATTGTTGTTACTGAGATTCCTTATATGGTGAATAAAGCAGAACTTATAATGAAGACTGCTGAACTTATCAATGAAAAGAAAATCGAAGGAATTTCCAATGCCAATGATGAGTCGGACCGCGATGGGATGCGTATTGTTTTTGATATCAAAAGAGACGAGATTTCCAACGTTGTCCTGAACAAGCTTTACAAGTACACTCAGCTGCAGAACAGCTTCAATGTAAACAACATTGCGTTGGTGAACGGCCGGCCGAAGATGCTTAATTTGAAAGATCTGGTTCATTACTTTGTGGAGCATAGGCATGATGTTGTGATCAGAAGAACACAATTCGAACTAGAGCAAGCTGAGAAACGTGCTCATATTCTGGAAGGTTTAATCATTGCAAGTGATAATATAGAAGAAGTAATTGCTATTATTCGTGCTGCCAAGAACCCGGATGAAGCACGATTGCAATTAATGGAAAGGTTTAGTTTATCTGAAATTCAGTCAAGGGCTATTGTCGAGATGCGTCTTCGTCAATTAACGGGTCTGGAGCAGGATAAATTACACCAGGAATACAAGGATATTTTAGCTCAGATTGATTATTTGAAAAGTGTCTTGGCAGATATTAATCTCCGGATGGAAATCATCAAGAATGAGTTGCTTGAGATCAAGGATAAATACGGAGATGCACGTAAAACTGAGATTGTACCTGATGCAGAAGAATTTAATCCTGAGGATTTCTATGCTGATGATGAAATGGTTATTACTATTTCTCATTTAGGATATATGAAGAGGACTCCGCTATCTGATTTTAAAACACAAGGAAGGGGAGGAGTCGGATCTAAAGGAAGTAATACCAGGGATTCAGATTTCCTGGAGCACATGTTCAATGCATCGATGCATAATACTCTTCTTTTATTCTCCGAGAAAGGAAAGTGTTTCTGGATGAAAGTATATGACATTCCGGAAGGCACAAAAACCTCAAAAGGCCGTGCGATACAAAATGTGATAAATATCGAACAGGATGATAAGATTCTTGCCTATATCAATGTAAAAAATCTTACTGATCCTGAATATATTAACAACAATTTCATAATTTTATGTACGAAACAGGGAACTGTGAAAAAGACTTCCCTGGAAGCATATTCACGTCCACGTCAAAATGGAGTAAATGCCATTACTATCAAGGAAGATGATAAGCTATTGGAAGCAAGGATGACCAACGGAAACCATCATATCATGATGGCTGTACGCTCTGGAAAAGCAGTTCGTTTTATCGATAGTGATGTCAGACCAATTGGAAGAACAGCATCTGGAGTACGAGGAATAAGGTTAGGTCATGACAGCGATGAAGTTGTTGGCATGATTTGTGTCGAGAACGAAATAGAAGATGTTCTGGTTGTTTCAGAAAACGGATATGGTAAACGTTCAAAGATCGAAGATTACAGGTTGACCAATAGAGGAGGAAAAGGTGTAAAGACTATCAATATTACTGAAAAGACTGGTCCACTTATTTCAATTAAGAGTGTAGATGAAAGTAATGATTTGATGATTATTACACAATCAGGATTAACCATCAGGACATCAGTTTCAGATATGCGTATTATTGGTCGAGCTGCTCAGGGCGTTCGATTAATCAATTTGAAAGAAGGGGATAAGATTGCTTCAGTTGCTATAGTTCCAGCCTCAGAAGATCCGGATGAAGTCCGTGATTCATTGGATGTGACTACAGATGAGCAAACAGAGACTCTGGAATCGGATGAATAGATAATTTAATAGTAAAGTTTATATAAAATACTAAATTATTTCGAACAATGAAGAGAACTACAATTCTATTAGTTTTACTTTTTGCCATTTCGGGCGCATTTGCTCAGAAAGGTAAAGTAACCAGTGCAAAAAGTTATAAAGAAGCCGGAAACCTGGAGAAGGCTGTTGCTACTATTGAAGAAGCAATAGATCCAAGTAATCCTAAGGCTGAAAGTTCTATTAACTGGCCGGGGACCTGGGAAGCACGCGGTGAAATTTATCAAGCGGTATTCAAATCAAAAGATGAAAATCACAAAAAATTAAGCAACGATCCACTAACTGTTGCCTTTGATTCTTATATGAAGGCAATTGAGCTTGATGCAAAGAACAAATCATCTAAAGGTGTTAAAATTAAATTGACACTTTTAATCTCTGATCTGCAAAACCAGGCTGTAGCCGCGTTCAATGAAGAAAACTACGAAAAAGCCCTTAAATCATTTGAACAGATTTTGGCTATTGAGGAAACACCTGCATTCAAAGCAGATGATCCTGCCTCTATTGATACTGTCATTATTTTTAATGCTGGACTAGCAGCCTATAATGCACAGAACTACGACAAAGCAATTCAATATTACAAAGAAGCAGCAAAATATAAATACAGCGGTGCTCGCACAATTCAGCTTATATCTTCAACTTATATGCAGAAGAAAGATACTGTAGGAGCATTGAATTCTTTGGAAGAAGGCTTAAAACAATATCCAGGCAATGTTACTATTCTTACAGAAATCATTAACATTTATTTGAATGCCAATAAGGTTGATGAAGCGTTGAAATATCTGAACATGGCAATTTCACAGGATCCACAAAATCCAACGTATTATTTTGCCAAAGGAACACTGTTTGATAAACTTCAAAAACCTGATGAAGCTACCGAAAGTTATCTGAAAGCAATTGAATTGAAAGAAGACTACTTTGATGCGTATTATAACCTTGGGGCTTTGTATTACAACAAAGGTGTAAAACAAATAGATGTTGCAAATGCCGTTCCAAGCAATCAGCCTGATAAATACGAAGTAGAAAAAAATAAGGCTGATGTGGAATTCAACAAAGCAATTCCTTACATGGAAAAAGCTCATGCTATCAATCCAACGGATAAGTTTACGATGGAATCATTGAAGACTTTATACTACAGATTGAAGATGTTGGATAAGCATGCTGAGATTGTTGAGAAAATGAAGAATGTACAATAAATAAGAATATTTAATAAGGAGCTTTTGCTCCTTATTATTTTCTGTATATAAAATACATAATATTAATTCTAGGACGTGTGTATTAAAAATGTATAGGCTAAATATTGATCATAAATAAGCCAAAATCCTTGCCATATTTACTTAGAGGTTACGTGCTGCCAACGAATATGGGATTTATACTTCCTGACAATATCCAACTAAAATTAGCTTGATACATTGTTTTCAATCTAATATGAACGAGAAAGCAATAGTTAGAGATTCTGATCCTTTAATTTTTTTAACACAGCAGGATCTTTGCAGAACTATTCTAAAGTATCTAGAATCAATTAATCCTTAAAATTCAGTTGATACTTTCAAATCAAATAATGTGTTTAATTTTGGTTCTCCAGCATACCTTTCTATAAAGAAGGTTTAAGAGGTTTGGAGAATGAAATTGTGAGTGTAGTATATCCAAATAATAAACTAAGATTGTAATTACTGAACAGAACACACATGTTACATATGTAATTTGCGTGTTCTATTAGTAATACAAGTCATTAATTGTCAACAGCTTAAATGTGTTTACATTTGTAACTCACAAAAAGGAAACACCTTTATAGCAGCGGTTAAAAGACAAGCCTTAGAGAGAAACATCTCTCTTGATATAACTGCTATAATCTTTTAAAATAGGTTCATATTGCTGGTTAAACAATTTTGAAGAGATTAAAAAGTCAGCTGTCGATCGATTTGTAGCCGTTGGAATATTGTATAAAGTTGAAATTCTAAGCAGCGCTTTCACATCCACATCATGTGGCTGTGGCTGCATTGGATCCCAGAAGAAAATAAGCATATCAACTTTTCCTTCACAAATCAAGGCACCAAGCTGCTGGTCACCACCCAGCGGTCCTGATTTTAGCCGTACAATTTCAGGTGGAATAACATCGTTTTCCTGGCATTTTTCAATCAATACACTATTTACCAGCATTCCTGTAGTCCCGGTGCATATAATGCGATGCGGGCATAATTCTTCCCAATTCCATGCAACCCACTCCATCATATCTTTCTTGCGGTTATCATGAGCTACAATTGCAATGATCTTTTTCTTTTTCATTCTATTATTCATATATCTTATATATTACGTATCAGTAGGAATTAACTCTTCTGAAATAGTTTTTCTACCTTAAGTTTTTACAAAGATATTCTTTTAACTCTTAACGGATAATATTCTGCCATCCTACAATAAAAAAGGGCATGGAAATTACCATGCCCTTAACTTACCACACCTGTTATACTTATTTACTTAACTTACTTTTCAAATCAGCCACCCATTTGGATATTCTATCTTTTGACAATCTTGGCTGAGTTTCCTGATCAAGGAGTAAGCCTATAAACCTGCCATCTTTTTCAGCTCTGGAAGATTCATATGTATATCCTTCTATTTCAGTATCTCCGATTAGCTTCGCTCCTCTTTCCTTTACCAGATTAGCCATAATACCTACAGCATCCCCGAAGTTCTCAGGATATTCTACTTGATTTCCCAATCCAAAGATTGCAACTGTTTTCTTCTTGAGATCCAATTCTTCCAAAGCTGGAACAAATTCATCCCAATAATTTGGTAATTCACCATCAAACCACGTTGGTACACCCAGTATCAGATTATCAAATGAAAGAAACTGTTCTTCGGTTATTTCTTCAGCATTTACTGCTACAATATTAAAATCTTCACCAAATTCCTGAATGATCTTTTCAGCAGCCTTTGATGTTTTCTTTGAATTAAAACTATAAAAAATTCCTGTTTTAGCCATGGTTGTCAATTTATTAATAAGCCAGAACTTCTTTGGCAGCTTTGTAAATTTTATCTGTATTAGGTAATATCATCCTTTCAAACGATCGGTGAAATCCAACTGGTGTAAACGATGAACCAACACGTCTTACGGGACAATCAAGATATTCAAAGGCCTCTTCCATAATCATGGATGTTATCTCTGCACCAAATCCGGAAAAGACTTTGTCTTCGTGGACAACCATTACCTTTCCAATTCTCTTAATTGAATTTAGAATTGTTTCTTTATCCAGAGGAATAAGTGACCGTAAGTCAATAACTTCTACTGACTTATCTTCTTTGGATAACTTTTCGGCAGCTTCCAGACACATATGAGTCGTATTACCATATGTAATCATTACCAAATCTTCACCGCTCCTTCTAATACGTGCTTTGCCAAAAGGTACTTCAAAATCATCAGGAATAACAGTCGCTGCTTTTGGGTCATTGTACAAGGCTTTAGGTTCCATATACATGGTTAATCCTCTTGACCGGATGGCAGTTCTGAGTAAACCGGCAGCATCATCGGCAAATGAAGGATAAACAATACGTACACCCGGAATAGATGTTAAAGCGCCCTCGATGGTTTGCGAATGGTATATTCCGCCACCAATATAGCCGCCCGACGCAAGCCGGATGGTGACATTGGGCGTAAACTGACCATTTGATCTCCAGTAGTCATGGCTCGAATCTACATATTGCTCCATGGCAGGCCAGAAATAATCAGCAAACTCCGCTCCTTCTATCACAATCCTTATCTTTTCGTCATAGCGGGACATCCCATTGGCCGTTCCCACAATAAAGTCCTCAGCAATCGGAGCATTAAACACCCTTTTGGGTCCAAACTCTTGCTGAAGTCCTTTGGAAACATTGAATATTCCCCCCTTGTCCTTATTGGCCATATCCTGGCCCCACATAAAAGTGTCTGGATTATTCCTGAATTCAGCTTTTAAGGTTTCATTAAGGGCGGTAATTAACTTTTTCTTTTCACCTTCCTCATGATGAGTCCCATCTTCGTATTTTGAGGGCTTATAAGGCTCTGGTAACACAAAGTCAAGATAAGTATCAGGATCAGGATCCGGTGCTTTTAAAGCTGCTTTATGCGCCTCTTTCAACTCCATCCGGGCATTGTTTTCAACGTTTTCCAGCTCTTCCACGGTAAAACGGTTATAGCGCAAAAGCATACGCTTAAATTTTGCCAACGGATCATACTCCTGAGCGTAATTACGTTCTTCCTCTGAGCGGTATAATTCATGCCTGTCGGAGTTCGAATGTGAATGCATGCGGATACAGTTTGCCTGAACCATGACCGGCATACCAGTTTCAAGAGCATGTCTCTTTGCTTCATACATGGCATTCATTGAATCGAATACATCCTTCCCGTTGCAATGAATGATACGAAGATTTTTAAATCCCGTGAAGTTATTTGCAACTTTACGGTTGGCAGTCTGATCCTTTTTGGGAACGGATATACCATACCCGTTGTCCTGGATGGCAAAAATTACCGGCAGCTTTTCCTTGGAAGCGCCATTGATGGCTTCATAAACAAATCCTTCAGACAAGGAAGATTCACCCTGGACACTGATCGCGACCGCTTTTTCTCCATAGTATTTGATGGCACGCGCTACACCAACGGCATGCAGCGTATGATTGCCCGTTAAGGAAGATACATTGTGTATATTCCATGCTATTTTGGCAAAGTGGTTTGACATATGTCGTCCACCACTGGTAAGGTCTGTTGCTTTCGAAATTCCATTCAGAATGATTTCTTCAGCGGTCATACCACACGATAACGCTGTCAGCAAATCGCGATAGTACAGGAAAATATGATCGACCTCTTTTTCGAATGTCTGCCCAATTGCAAGCTGTATCCCATCATGGCCGGCATAAGGAGCATGATAGGACCAACCAATGGCCTGCTTCAGGTAATTCGGAGCCTTTTCATCAATTGCTCTACCTAAGGTCATCAATCGATACCAATTTTCTAGTATTTCTTTGGAGGTCGTTTTAATTGAATATACATTTGGAAGTGTATCCATAAAGCAAATTTTAATTTTTAGTTATACTTCGCGATCAATATTAAATTCTTCAAGAATGTCTGCTATTCGCCTCAGGAAAGCCCCGCCCAGTGCACCATCTATTACTCTATGATCATATGATAAAGAAAGGAACATTTTGTGGCGTACAACAATCGCATCACCTGTTGGGGTTTCCATTACTGCAGGTTTTTTCTCAATGCTGCCTGTAGCCAGAATAGCAACCTGTGGTTGATTGATGATAGGGGTCCCGATTAAATTTCTAAAGGAACCGAAATTGGTGATAGTGAAAGTTCCTCCCTGGTAATCTTCAACCGAAAGTTTGTTTTTACGGGCAGCATCTGCCAGTTGATTCAGATTCTTGGTCAAGCCTACCAAATTCTTTTGTTCGGCATTTTTAATAACAGGCGCTACAAGATTTCCATCCGGTTTTGCAACCGCAATCGCGATATTTACATCTTTATGAATAATGATTTTATAATCTTCCACCGATGAGTTTAATAGTGGAAACTCGGAAATTGCACGTGCTACAGCCTCTGTGAATACAGGCATATACGTCAGCTTTTCTCCATGCCTGGCACTAAACTGATCCTTTATCCTTTCTCTCCAAAGTACAAGGTTCGTCACATCTGCTTCCACAACGGATGTTACATGCGCAGATACCTTTTTCGACATCACCATGTGGTCGGAAATAATCTTCCGGACACGATCCATTTCAATGATCTGATCATTACCTCCCATAGATACAGGTGCCTTGACCGGTTCTTTTTTTTCTTCAACTTCAGCTTTTACTTCTTTTTGAGGCGCCTGGGCAGCTTCTTCTTTTTTGACTTCAGTTTTTCCTTTTTTTCTTTCTTCAATATAAGATAGAATGTCATTCTTTTGAACCCTGCCATTAAGCCCGGAACCTTTAATTGATTCAAGCTCACTCATGCTAACCTGTTCGGATTGGGCAATTGACAACACCAAAGGAGAATAAAACCTTGAAGATTTGCTTTCACTAACCTCTGCTTCTGGCTTTGGCTGAACCTCTTCCTTCGGCTTTTCAGTTTTCGCAACAACCTTCTC
>JACMKG010000131.1 GCA_014380255.1 Prolixibacteraceae bacterium
AGTTTTTGGGCCACTGGATGAGCTGCATGGCCGCATTGTCGACAAACATATATTCGGTGGTTACTTCAGGATAGGTAGGAGCCATTTCCTGGGCGATTTCCCTCCACAGGCGTGAGCTTTCCAATACGTTGGCTTTGTCGACTACGGTCAGTTTCTTGTTGCGTTTCATGGCAAACTCATAGCCCAACTTCAGGATGCGTTCTACTTCCAGGCGTGTGTAGGTGCACGTGTCGAAAGCCGTATTCCCATTATCCAGACGCCCTTTTTCTCCAAAGTAAATACCGCCAGTCAGTTCCCTGATAGCTACAAAGTCAGCCCCTTCAATCAGTTCTCGACGCAAGGGTGATTTATGCAAAAGGGAAGGGAAGGTAACCACGGGCCGGATATTGGCATATAAGCCCAATTTCTTGCGCATCAACAATAAGCCCTGCTCGGGACGAACAGTCGCCTTGGGGTTGTTGTCGTATTTCGGGTCCCCAATGGCTCCGAAAAGAACAGCATCAGCCTTCATGCAAAGCTCATGTGTTTCATCGGGATAGGGTGCTCCCAGCTTGTCAATGGCGATGGCACCGGTATAGGCAAATTCGTATTCAAGTTCGTGATTGAATTTGGCAGCAACGGCCTTTACAACTTTCATGGCCTGATCGATAATCTCGGGACCGATTCCGTCACCGGGAAGAACAGCTAGTTTTAACTTCATATTTTTGGTTTTTTTTCTTTTATTTATTCTTGATGATGAATGCTGATTCTGAATGAAGCCAACAATTGACAATTTACCAATTAACTACTCCATGCAACCATTTAACATTCAGCATTCAACATTTTTTTCGTCCTCTAACCTCCTTCACTTATTCTTTGGGCTCTATCAGATTCAGCATACGCATGGTCGCCTTAATGGCTGCTGCTGTCTGATCGGAATCCAGTCCGCGGGTTTTGAATTCACGCTTCAGTTCCCAGGTGATCACCGTTTCAACCAATGCATCCGTCTGACCTCCCGGAGGGATGGTAACCGAATAATCAAGCAGTTTTGGGAATGGCTTGTTTAATCGTTCATACACAGACTTAACTGCATTCATGAAAGCATCATACTGACCATCGCCTGCAGCAGTTGCTTCAAACCGGATGTCATTGATCAAAATGCTCACCGTGGCCGTTGGTTTTAAACCCATGGCATGCGACAGGGAATAATTCACCATTTTGATCTTTGCTTCCGATGTTTGCTCATTGAGCACATCGGCCACAATAAATGGAAGATCCTGTATAGTAACTGTTTCTTTGCGGTCGCCCAGCTCGATGATCCGGTCGGTTACAAGCTTCAGGGAAGCTGGATCCAGCTCAATGCCCAGATCTTCAAGGTTATTCTTGATATTTGCTTTGCCTGATGTTTTGCCCAACGCATAAACACGTGTGCGGCCAAATCGTTCAGGCAGAAGATCATTAAAGTATAAATTGTTCTTGCTGTCGCCATCGGCATGAATACCGCTGCACTGGGTGAATACAAATTCGCCGATGAGGGGCTTGTTGGTTGGAATGCGGATGCCGGAAAATGATTCTACCAGACGAGATACCTTGTTAAGCATGGACTCATTCACTGAAGTCTGCATCTTCAGGTGATCTTTCACCGTGGCAATAACACTGGATAATGGCGCATTTCCGGCCCTTTCACCCAATCCGTTCACTGTGGTGTGCACACAGCGCATTCCTGCTTTAATGGCATGAAAAACGTTTGCACAGGCCAGGTCATAATCGTTGTGGGCATGGAAGTCAAACCGGCCATCGGGAAAGGTTTCAATGATCTCTTTGCAGAAATCATAGGTCTCATCCGGGTCCAGGATTCCAAGCGTATCGGGGAGCATGATACGGTTAATGTTTAGCTTCCTTAACTCGCCAATCATGTAATACACGTAATCTTTTGAATTACGCATCCCGTTCGACCAGTCTTCCAGATAAACGTTGACTTCAATACCCAGCTCCTGGGCATATTCAACAGACTTTTTGATATCCTCAATATGCTGCTCGGGGGTTTTGCGCAATTGTTGGGTCACATGTTTATAGGAACCTTTGCACAATAGGTTTAACACCTTTCCCCCGGCTGAATTGATCCAGTCGATGGAGACCTTTCCGTCCACAAAGCCAAGGATCTCTACTCTATGCAGATAGCCTTTTTCTTTGGCCCATTCCATCACTCTTTTGGCAGCAGTGAATTCTCCTTCGGAAACTCTGGCTGAGGCAATTTCTATGCGGTCTACTTTGACATCCTCCAACAGAATTCGTGCAACACTTAGCTTTTCCTTATCGGTAAATGATACACCCGAGGTCTGCTCCCCATCCCTCAGGGTAGTATCCATGATACTAAGCAATTGATTCTTAACCTCCACTACTTTTCCTGTCATGGTATTATCGTTTTTCGAATGCAGCAATCTCTTCTTTCATACTGACCAGATAATCAATGTCATCCAGTCCGTGAGTCATACAATGCTTTTTATAAGGATTGATGTTGAATGTCGTTGATTCTCCCGTTGATTGGATTGTAAACCGTTGGTTCTCCAGATCAACTTCAAAGGTTGAATTAGGATATTTCTCTATAGCAGCAAATACACGGTCGAGGAATTCAGGTGATACTACCACCGGGAGAATCCCGTTGTTCAAGGCGTTTCCCTGAAAAATATCGGCAAAGAAGCTGGATACCACGACCCTGAATCCATAATCGTAAATAGCCCATGCGGCATGTTCACGGCTTGATCCACTTCCAAAGTTTTTGCCCGCTACCAGTATCTTGCCTGAGTACTTTCCTTGGTTTAAAGGGAAATCGGCAATGGGCCGATTGTTTTTATCGTATCGCCAGTCGCGGAACAGATTGTCGTCAAAGCCTTTGCGCTCAACAGCTTTCAAAAAGCGGGCAGGGATAATCTGGTCGGTATCCACATTCTCGATTGGAAGAGGAACTGCTGATGATAGGAGTGTTGTAAATTTATCGTATGACATGGGAATTATTATTGATGAATTATTAATTATTATTTATACTCGTTTGAATTGATTTTCGGGATGCGATGAAAATGGACGTAAGTTCAGCGGCTTCCCTGGTTGATTCAGAAATATTATTTATTGACAATAAATTTTCATTCATTGCAAATTCCATCCAAAAGCCACTCTCATCCGATTCTTCAATGACAATTGATAATTTGGCCGCAAAAGCTGCCTTGGAATGAGCAAGATTCGCTGCCCTGTAATTTGCAGCTACAGAAGTTGAGCACCTGATTAACTGTCCTCGGATGTGTCGTCCGAGTGGAGATTCAGGGAGTGACAAGGCTATCTTTACGCAATCATGTGCGAATTTCTTTGTCCGATTTTCTAATTCCTTCTTGTTCATTTTTCCAATAATCAATTATCATTAATCATTAATCAATCCAGAAACTCGCGTGGATCTGTGATCTTTCCGGTAACGGCAGCGGCGGCAGCAGTCAGGGGGCTGGCAAGCAATGTGCGTGCACCCGGGCCCTGGCGACCTTCAAAGTTGCGGTTAGAGGTAGAGACCGAGTATTTGCCTTCGGGTATTTTATCGTCGTTCATGGCAAGACATGCAGAACATCCAGGCTGGCGAAGTTCAAAGCCTGCCGCTTCAAGTATTTCTACCAGTCCTTCTGAGATGATCTGTTTTTCAACGGCACGTGATCCCGGTACAATCCAAGCGGTTACATTCGGAGCTTTCTGTTTTCCTTTTACGAATGAGGCAAATGACCTGAAGTCTTCAATGCGCCCGTTGGTGCAGCTTCCCACAAAGACGTAGTCGATTTGTTTGCCCACCATCTGTTCCCCTTCACTGTAACCCATGTACTTCAGTGATTTTTCATAGGTCAGTTTGTCATTCCCTGTCAGTTTATCGCTTAGCGGAACTGTTTGAGAGATGCCCATGCCCATTCCAGGGTTCGTTCCAAAGGTGATCATTGGCTCGATGTTGGCGGCATCAAATTCATAAACTGTATCAAATACTGCTCCGGGGTCTGACTGAAGGGTCTTCCAGTAGGCAAGCGCCTTGTCCCATTCCTCTCCTTTGGGAGCAAACTGCCGGCCTTGTACATA
>JACMKG010000132.1 GCA_014380255.1 Prolixibacteraceae bacterium
ATGTATGCGGCACCGAGGAAGTAATCGGTGATCAGTGGTCAGTGGTCAGTCGCAGTAGGCAGCTTGCTACTGAACACTGAGACTGAATACTTGAAGCTTGGAATTTTTAGAGCAAGTGATCAGTAATCAGTCGCAGTAGACAGGCACTTTGCTACTGAACACTGAGACTGAATACTTGAAGATTGAAACTTTTAGAGCAAGTGATCAGTAATCAGTTGCAGTAGACAGGCACTTTTGCTACTGAACACTTAACACTTAACACTTTCAAAGTGATTTTATGAAATTTAAAAACAACTATGAATGTTGGTTGTTATATTTTGCGAACCAAGAGATAGGTTCTGCAAATTAGAGTCCCTGGATATGGTTAGTTGCGTTATGTCATGGCGTGCTTAAATTTTGAACTTCGTTTAAAAATTTCTAACCTTTCCAGGGATTTTTTTGTCCTTTATCTCATAAAGGCATTCATATTCTCTCAAAATTCTTATATTTATATAAAAAATGGAATGATAAATCAGAAGAAAGTAGTGGTTGTCCTTCCTGCTTATAACGCTGCCAAGACGTTAGAGATAACTTACAAGGAGATTGATTTTAACATTGTTGATGAGGTTATATTGGTTGACGATAAGAGCAAGGACCAGACCATCCAGGAGGCCCAAAGGCTGGGCATTAAACACATCATCAGTCACCAGGTGAACAAGGGATACGGGGGTAACCAGAAATCGTGCTACAACAAGGCACTGGAACTGGGGGCGGACATTGTAATCATGCTTCACCCCGATTACCAGTACACCCCCAAGCTGATTCCCTCGATGGCCCATCTGATTGCCAACGATCTGTACCACGTGGTGCTCGGCTCGCGCATTTTGGGCAAAGGGGCCCTGGCTGGGGGAATGCCCTGGTACAAGTATGCGGCCAACCGGATGCTGACCCTTTTCCAGAACATATTGATGAATGCCAAGCTCTCGGAGTACCATACCGGCTACCGCGCCTTTTCCCGCCAGGTGCTTCAGACGGTGAACTACAATGTGAATTCCGACAATTTCGTGTTCGACAACCAGATGCTGGCCCAGATCTGGTATGCAGGGTTCGAGATAGCCGAGATCACCTGCCCCACCAAGTACTTCGATGATGCCTCGAGCATCAACATCAAGAACAGCTCGATCTATGGCATGGGAGTGCTTAAAACATCCATCCAGTACAGGCTGCAGAAATGGGGCCTCACGCAAAACAACATCTTTCAACAGCAAGCCCATGGATAGGCCATACAAAGCCCTCAAGGGCTTTTTATCGGACGATGAGAGAATCGTGTTCTTCCTTGTTTTAATCATTAATATCGCGTATTTATTCCATACCAGGTTCTATCCTTCCATGGATGGCCCTGCCCATTTATACAATTCAAATCTTTTAAAACATCTGGTACTGAACAATGACTTTATCAGTGAGTTTTACCAAATCAACAGTTTCCCGGTACCCAACTGGACCAGTCATTTTATTCTTTCCTTTTTCCAGCTTTTCCTGCCGGGATGGCTAAGCGAGAAGATGCTTCTTATGCTGTATATCTCAGGGATGGCACTTTCTTTCAGGTATCTGATAAAGGTATTGATACCTGAAAATTTATCCTTGAGTGTATTTATCTTCCCGTTTATCTATTCGTTTTTATTCCACATGGGATTTTACAACTATTCCCTCTCATTCATCTTCCTCTTCCTTACCATCGGATTCTGGATAAAGAATTATGAAGCCAACCGGCCCCGATTGTATGTATTAACCGGATTGTTGCTGCTGGGAACATACTTTTCCAATATACTTACTCTTGCCTTTACAGGAATACTGCTTGGAGCCACCACCCTGCTTTTTGAAGCTAACACAAAAGCCCTGGGCAGTAAATCCTATTACAGGGCCATTTTTAACCGGATTAAACGTTTAACGATTGCATCGTTACCAAGCCTGATACTTGTGTTCTGGTTCTTTCATTCGGTCTCTTTTCCCTCATCCAATCAGCAGTATGCAACCTCTGAACTTCTTAAATGGATCAATGATGTAAGAAGCCTGATTGTCTATTCCTATATCAAGGAAGAAATCATTACAGAGCAGATCTTTCATATCCTTTTATTGCTTTACGTGGCAAGCTTTTTCTTCAATAGGACTACATTCACCGTTAAAAGTATACTGTCACGCCCTAGGCAGGTGATTGCTTACTTTCCCTTGTTGCTGGCCGTGGTATTTCTCTTTGTAGTGCCCGATGGATCCAGTGCAGGAATGATGTCCGACCGGCTGATCTTAATGGTTTTTATCCTGGTGATCATCCTGGTGGTTAGTCAAAAGCTACCCTACAGCATCCAGTCGCTGAGCTCAATACTGATCATCTCCCTGCATCTTATCCTGTTAACCATGCATTCGGTCTCGATTGATGAATTAAACAGAGATGCAAGCACCATTCATAAAGCATCCCGTCACATGGAAGAAAACAGCATCATACTGCCGGTGAATCTTTCAGACCACTGGCTGGAGAATCATTTTTCCAACTACCTTGGAATCGATAAGCCGTTGGTGATACTGGAAAACTATGAAGTGCAGGTAGGATGGTTCCCCGTGCAACGAAATCCAATGGCACCAAAGATCCTGCTTAATGATAAAGCAAAGGTGGGTGCCCTGGAATGGTACCAAAGTGATCATACTGAATCCCGGCCCATTGATTACATCTTCCTGTATGGGAATATTTCCAAAAAGGAAGAGGACAAGTGGAAGGAATTAAATGAAGTGATCTCTTCAAATTTTACGTTGAAGTATCAATCTGAGAATAACTACGTCCAGTTATTCAAAAGAAATTCCCAGATTCTTGGTGCAACTCCTTAGAAAACCTATTTAGCCAACAAATAATCAAAGCATGAAAGAAATTTCCTATAAGAACTTCCTTTTTATCATTCCGGTTATCATTTTACTGATCATACAAATACCGAATCTTGATTTACCGTACTTCTATGATGAAGCATGGTCTTATATACCATCCATCGTTGAGATGGCCAAAGCAGGCCCCAGTCTATTACCGGGGGTTATCCCGGTGGATTACTGCAAGGGGCATCCCCAGTTCTTCTTCTTCATCACTTCGGCATGGATGAATCTGTTTTCCTCAAACATCATCCTAATGAGGATTCTGCCTTTATTGTTTTCAATTGGAACGATTGTAACCGTTTACTTCGGACTGATGAAGCTTGTTAACTGGGAATCCGGATTCATTGCTTCACTGCTGATCAGTGTGCAATCCATGTTCCTGGCCCAGGCCATTTTCCTGCTACCAGAGATGCTTCTGACCTTCCTATTTGTCCTTTCCTTCTTTTTGTATTTAGAACGCCGGTATGTGGCCTATGCAATAACCAGCACCTTAATGGTTTTAACCAAAGAAACATCCATTGTTTTCCCCTTGATTTTTGGATTGTTTTATATCTTTTCCATGGTCTCACCCCTGGAGAGACAGCAACACAGGCATCGGTACCTGTTGGCTTTTGCCATGCCGGGATTGATCTATTTAGGCCACCTGATATTACATTACAAGGCCTTTGGAGTTGTTTTTTATACCGATCACGTAGGATATATCACGATGGACTGGCCTACCATCCATGACAAAATTGACCGAGCCTACCAGTTTATATTCATAGGCTACGGACGTCGCTACCTATCCTATGCCGGCATCCTGGCCCTTATCATTTGGCTGTTCCAAAAACCACAGGAAGGACGCTTACCGGTTCTGGGAATAGTATCATTTTTAGGATTCATGATCTTTTCGGTCATCAATTTCTACACACAGCGCTACGGACTGGTGGCCATGGTTCTGTTTATCATCCTGGTAGGCTTTCTTATCGGACAGCTAAAAGTCAACCAGTATATCAAGGCAGCCGTTACCCTTGGGCTTGCTAGCGTATGCCTGTACTTTTCGCTCACTGAAAAGCAAAGCGCAGATATCGACCTGGGATATGTTGAAACCATTGATGTATTTGAGCAACTGGTGGAATACTGTGAAGAAAACAACCTGTATGATGAACCGCTTTCCGCTTCGTTTAATATAATCTTTGCCTTAAGGGAAAACAACCTTGGATATGTAAAAGGAGAGCGTAAGTTCACCAAAGTGATGGATTGGAAACAATTCATGGAAGCCAGGTATTTTATTTATGACGACACCATGGGAGAAATAGTCCCCGGCTTTAAACATGCAAAGGAAAACTTCAAACTGGTTAAAGAAATTAAAAATAAACATTCATGGGGAGTGATTTATGAAAACACTACCTTAAAGGATTCAATCACTCATCAAAAACAATGATATACCATACGATATTTCAACTTAGATATGATTTAAGAAAATGATCATTTAATGCATATGCTTATGTTTAGACTTCGATTGTCAAAGAAACAGATTCCCTATATCGTCCTGGCGGTTTTTAGCTTATTGCTTCTTGCCATGGGATTTACAAATCACTATTTCTTCCGCACGTTTACATTCGACTATGGCAATTACAATTATGCTTTTTGGGATTTCGCTCATTTTCGCATTAGCCCCATGCCTACCTATCCGGGGAACTTCTTGCAGGATCATTTTTCGTTTACGTTCATGTTTTTTGTACCCCTATATTGGCTACTGAATTGGCTAACGGGTACCTATACCATCCTTTTGATTCAATACTCGTTAATCTCCCTTGCCGCCTGGTATACTTACAAACTAATACGATTAAAGTCAGACAATATCTGGATGAGTGTCGGGGTATTGCTCTTTTATTTCACCCTGCTGGGA
>JACMKG010000020.1 GCA_014380255.1 Prolixibacteraceae bacterium
CTGGCCGTGAAAGCGAATGTAGGCGGTGGATGAAGTGGCCCTGACTACCTCGGGGATATTGCCGGGGGCTGATACGATGCACAGGGTATGGCGGTATTTCTCCAACACCCCGTATACCTCATCGGTGAACCAGGAAGCGTCGCGGAACTCAAATACATGCTGGAAATCGTGGCTCAGCAAAGAACAAAACTTATCAAGTTTGGCGATGTCTGCTTTAAAGCTGCCGGGAAACTGCCAGAGGATAGGGCCTGATTTCTCTTTAAGATGGGCGGCGGCGTGCATAAACTGATCGAGGTAATCAAGCAACACCATGTCATAGGTTAATCTTTTCAGATGGGTGATATACCTGAAGCCTTTCAATGAAAAGACAAAACCTTCGGGAACGATATTGTACCAGTTGCGTATGGTCTTTTCCTGGGGCATCTTGTAAAAGGTATTGTTAATCTCTACGGTGTTGAAATGCTGGGCATAGTAATCCAGCCACTTGCTTTTGGGAAGGGTGGGAGGGTAAAAATAACCTTTCCAGTGACTGTAATAATAACCCGAACAACCAATATGTGTTTCCATCAGCAATGATTAAACATTATTATTAAGTGCTGTAATAGGTAAATTTAAGACTTAATAGTCAAATAATCAAAGAAGTCGATGAATCTGGTAAAATTGAGAGCGGGTCTTTAGTTTGAAATGATCTGTTTATTGCGGGTTTTCAATCTCACTCCAATAAATTGAAAAATGAGTATGATAGACAAAAGCGGCAAGTAGAGGTAATATATGCGATTTAAATCGTTGCCAACAAGGCGGTAATAAACCGAGTGAAGCAACGCGATGGCAAACATCAGGTAAGTTAATCGTTGAAGGTTCTTCCATTTGACAGGGTTTAGCTTTCTGATTGAATAATCGTTGGACGTAACGAGCAAAAGCAGGATAAGGAATGCTGAAATTAAACCCGTGTAATTGGCAATGCCAAAATCATCAAGGCGGATGGCGTACCCCAATTCTGTTTTAACGAAAAAGTATTGCCACATGTTCCCTCTCAGGTGAACAAATAATCCGGTTATCGAATGGATAATGGCAAGCAAACCGCCATAAATACCCAGATCTCTTCTGAGATATGTAGAGATAGGGTTATTTCTTTTTAAGGCCAGGTTGATGGACCCAATTACCAGAGCGACGGCCAGCAGAAGCAGTGAGATATAACCAGTTGAATCGGCTACAAAGGTAAGTGTATCCCGCGTGTTCCATATAAGGAATAAAATTGTGGCTGAAAACAGCGACAAGATGATCAGGGGTAGATAATGCCTTTTCAGGCGCAAGACAATTGAATTCATAAGTAATAGCTGATTGTCAGAAACGGGAAGCAAGATAAGCTTTTTCTTTCATAAACTATCAGGCACCTTCGACAATCACCATTTTTGTATGTGCAGAGTGTTCCCTGATAGCCCTGACTTTGGAATACTGGTCTGAATTCCACCATTCATGGGCTTTTGCAAGAGTAGGGAATTCGACAACGACCATTCGCTCAGGTTGCCAGTCACCTTCAAGGGTTTCGGTACGGCCCCCACGTACGAGGAACCTGCCATCAAAGGCAGCAACTACCGAAGGTGCCAGTTTCTTGTATTCTTCATATTGGATCTTATCGGTTATCGAAACTTCAACAATAACATAAGCTTTCATAGGCGAATTTTTAAGGTGTATTGATAATTCCTATTAATTACCTGACTGTGTTAATTGCTGATACAATGAAACTAAAAAAAGGGTTGCACAATACGTAATAAGTTTTAAGAATATTAATTCATTCTCTCTGCCAGCTATTGTATCTGATTTTGTTTGATCTTTAGCCAATGACCTAAATTTAAAGCAAACCATAAATTAAGAGCTGTACAGGTTAGAATAATTTAAATTACTCTTTGATTGAATTTAGAATTTGTAAATTTGGGTAACTAAAAAGCTAGGATCAACAAATGTTGCATCATTGTGGTAAAACATAAATTACGCTTAGAGGCAGAAATCCTGGTAAGAAGATCAATCAGTAAATAAATTCATTTAAAAAAACCAAGAATATGGGAAGAGAAGCTATTAATGTATCATCGGTTGATAAAGATGAACTGTTGAAAATGTTGAATGCCGCCCTATCGGAAGAATGGTTAGCTTATTATCAATACTGGATTGGCGCCCGTTTGATGGAAGGGCCTATGCGAAGTGAAGTGGAACCGGAACTGCTTTTGCATGCCGACCAGGAGTTAAATCATGCTGTTTTGGTTGTAAACCGCATTATTCAGTTAGGGGGCACCCCGGTGATCAATCCTACCCAATGGACCACACTGGCCAGTTGTGCCTACGAAGAGCCTTCTGATCCTTACATTGAAGTTATTCTGGAACAAAACCTAAGAGCTGAAAGATGCGCTATCAGACGCTATCAGGAAATAGCAGACTTCACCAACGGAAAAGATCACTCGACTCATCAGATGGCCGTTACTATCCTGAACGAAGAACTGGAACATGAAAATGACATTGAAGACTGGATGAATGACCTGAACCGCATGAAGGAGGAGTGGAAGAAAGTACGATTTTAGCAATCCATCCGATTGACTAAAGTGATACATGAACCGGTGAAATAATATCCCTCTATGTCGAATCAGGATGCCTCTGTAAAATCCATATTATTTGCCTTGCTGGCCAACTTTGGAATCGCTGTTACCAAGACCATCGCCGCTGTTATTACAGGTTCAGGTGCTATGCTGGCCGAAGCCATTCACTCGTATGCCGATTGCGGCAATCAGGGACTGCTGTTCCTTGGGCTGAAAAAGATGAAACGGGAGCCTGATATGGAACATCCGCTGGGCTATGGGAAAGAAATCTATTTCTGGTCGTTTATCGTGGCCCTAATCCTGTTCAGCATGGGGGGCTTGTTCTCGGCCTATGAGGGTATTCATAAGTTAAGCTCGCATGAAGGCCTGAAAAGTCCCATGGTTGCCATTGTGGTTCTATCTTTAAGCATCCTACTGGAGGCGGCTTCAACCTATGGCTGTATCACTCAGATCAATAAAATCAAAGGAAAAGTGCCTTTGCGGGTGTGGTTAAAATACAGCCGCCAGAGTGAGCTGATTGTGGTTTTAGGGGAAGACATTGCCGCTATGATGGGGTTGGTATTTGCCCTTATAGCCGTTATCCTGTCGATGATAACGGGAAACCCGGTGTATGATGCTATTGGTAGTATCGTGATCGGTGTGCTGCTGATCATTATCTCATTTGTGCTGGGCATCAAGGTAAAGAGCCTGCTGATAGGCCAGAGTGCTGATGACCCCACCCGTACTTCCATCAAGCTGTTTTTGGAAGCCAGACCTGAAGTGGAGCAGTTGCTTAACCTGATAACTTTTCAAATGGGGCCGCAGATCATGGTGGCCGTAAAGGCCAAGATGAAAAGAGCGGATTCGGTAGATGAAATGGTAACCCGTATCAATGCCTGCGAAGTGGCCCTTCGTAAGCAATATCCGGCCATTCAATGGGTGTTTTTCGAGCCTGACATCGAGAAATAAATCTCATTATATTAGTTAAAGATCATTCTTTATGCAAAAAGAGCGGCCCATTAGGATCGCTCTTTTTGTATTATATTTTTCTTTTAATTTGGTTAATGCTTAACAAACTTCAGTGACTGGTAATCGTCTCCAAATGAAATGTGAACAATATAAACCCCATCGGATAGATCAGAAACAGGAACTTCAAGAACACTTTGTGCAACGTATGGTTCATTGAGAAATTTAACCTCTTTACCCATCACATCCACGATGCGACAGGTTATTTCATGAATGGTTTTCCCTGCCGGCATGGTAATATTGATCTGTCCGGTTGCCGGGTTGGGATATAAAGTAGCTTTATTGTCTTCGGATGGGTCGATGATGTCTGTGGTGCAATTGATATATGCGGTACCAGGAGAGCCTCCCACACAGCCTTCAAACCAGTTGGAGGCATTGTCAAGGCTCAGGTTAGGATCTTTTAATTCCAGGGTCATACCTTTGTCATAGGGGCCCGTTGGCCACGGGGCCGTAATGGTATACTCTAAGCCTGCCATGAGTTCGTTGTTTCCATTGTAGATCTTAACCTGGTCGGTCGGGGTGCCAAGGCCAAAGTCAAAGGATCCGATCACGTTGGTCACCCTGGGGTAAACGGCCTTGAATTTGTCCAGATCCGAAGCAAGCACCAGCCTTTGGCCGCCCTGCAATACAACGGATCCGGGGAATACCCATTTATGGTCGGCCTGTGAATCTGTGATATACCATCCGGTAAGATCTATGGCAGTTTGCCCGTAATTGTGCAGTTCTACCCAGTCGGAGGCCGGATACGGATCCTCGGAAACGTAATTGACCTCGCTGATGGTAATTGCGCGTTCAGGAGAAGTCATTTTAAATTTAGCAATGAACTTTTGCCCGCTAGCCCGTATATCGGCTTCAATAACCGGGTTGTTCAAATCCTGGATATAGGTGTTTGGCTCCCATCCGTCAAAGACATAATTCCCCGTGCCTTTGGCTTCCAAGCGAATGGGTACATCAAGAAAATAAGTTCCTTTCCATGGATAAACGTTCGGAGTAACCGTGTTGATCTGAATCACTCCCGCTTCGGCAGGTGTTACCTGAAGTTCAAGATCGTATTTGCCCGACAGGTCAAAATTGTTGATAAGATGTGTACGTACCGCATCTGACCGTTTACTCAGTTCACTTTTAAAGGTAACAAAGTCCTTTTCATATTGGGCCACATAACTGTCCGGCTGCATTTCACCTTCTTCCCATTTGACATAGTTGGCCCTCATCTCAGAGTATGAATCATCGTAAATAGCCTGTGCAATGCTTATCGTGTTCTCCGGCAAAAACGAGGTGTTCATCAAGTCGGCAAAACGGTTGATGAAATCCTTTTTGTAGCTTTGGTTTTTAATCAGCTCTTTCCAGAACCTAAGATACATGTTATTGGGGTCATAGGTGAGCATATAGGAAATATGATCAAAGTTTGCATCCGTCCATCCATAAGGATCCAGCGCCCATTCCAAATCCTGCAGGGCAAACTGCCATTTGTGGTTGGTAAAATCACCTTTAAACGCTTTTATGTTGTTTAAAGGCCAGTCGGTATGGGCAATCCATGACTCACCAATAATATAGTCGGTGTAATAGTCAAGATCCAGGATTTGATCTGCTTTTTGAAGGTAATCAGGCGTTGTGATATCCAGGTTGATAAATGTGTTATAATCATTGACAAACGTGTCTACAGAGCCATTTAGGGCTCTTAATACGGAATAGTTAAAATAACTGAGCGAGAGCAGGTGAAACGATGAGTCGATGGTGGCCTTGTAATTTTCCTCAAAGAATTCATCATTGATCTTTTCGCGCATATCGTATTGTCCAAAGTAATCCCCGTTGATGTAAACCACTGCCGGTTTGCTGGCCGAATAATAGTTCAGGTTGTTAAAGCTCATCATCTTGGATTGCATGGCATCTTTGAACTGAAATTTGAGATACTGGCTGCTGCCATTGCGCATGTAGACCGATTTGTAGTCTTTACGTCCAGCCCTGTCGGGGATGAGTTCATAATCCACATCGCCTTCGCCATAAAGGCCGTTGTCAAATTCGAACCTGAAGGAATGCTGGGGGCGCCAGCGACTGCCACCCAATCCTCCATCAATCTCAATGCCTGAGAATTGCTCAAAGACCTTTTGTTTGTTCACATCAAAATACTCCACGTAGGAAGGTCTTTCCCATTCCTTGCCATAATTGTCAAAGATCCCGGTACTGCCATACAGGTTTGAATGATCGGTTACAACCGAAAATACAGGAACCTTATGACCTGCATTGTTGATAAAATACGTGTTTGTTACAGAGTGGCTTGGCATTTTGTTCGCGGTACTGAAAGAGGTGGCGCGGATAATGCCTGTGGAAGCCATGGTAATGGGTGTTCCATTGTACCGGGGAGATGTAGTAGTAGGTTCGCTTCCATCGGTGGTATAACGTATCTGGGCCGTGGTGGAACCGGTACTTAAACTGATGGTTTGGCTACCGGGGTAATAACCTTCCGAAACCGAGAACACGGGTTCCGGTTCACGCACCGTGGAAGATGCAGCGGATGTATTGGCCTTTCCCGGTGTGGGCTGGAAAAATACCCCCGTGCCTGCCGCACCGTCGGTAAGTCGTCCAACCGACCATCCGGCCGAAAGGTTGCGTACCCAGATGGCTTCTCTTTTATTTTCATTTTTATTGTACAGGAAGATTCGCTCTCCCTTGCTATCAATCTTAAAATTGGTGTGAAGCCCCAGGGCCGAAGAAATAATAGGAATGGGTGTGGGATTGAAATAGTTAAATGAATCACTTATTCTGAACGAGAGGTAGGGGATAAGGCTCATATCGGTGGAGGTATCATCTGAATTGTGCACTTCAACAGCAAAGACATTTTCACCGGGCACTAAAAGTGATCTTATTTTTTCTTTGTCAATGGAAATCTTTTCAGGTTTACCCCCCGAATGCATAGCTGCTTCGTGGGGCATCAAGGCGATTGAATTCCAGGTGGGTGTTCCCAATATTGATTTACGTCCTATCTCAACCCCGTTTAAGTAAGCTACAAAACCATCATCGTAATCCACCTGCAGAATCACGTTATCAAAGGTAAATCCTGGGGGCACTGTAAAGGTTCTGCGCGCATAGATCACCATAGTTCCTTCAGGGAAGGTGGTAGCGTCGTCGTTGTCTCCCAGGCCAAACCCGGGGTTCCCGCTGCCCCAGCCTTCAGGGTTAAAGCCAGGTTGCATCCAGTTGGTGGGAGTTGTGGCGGTGGGAACGGTGTAATTAAACATCTCGGCAGGTGACACAGGGCTTTCCCAATGAAAGTTACCTGGGGTAGGTTTCCTGTCTTTACCGGAGGCAAAAATAACCATGTGCTGTTGGGGTGTTATCTCGTAAGGGGGAAATGCCCACTTCTCCAGATTCAGGGAATCATC
>JACMKG010000133.1 GCA_014380255.1 Prolixibacteraceae bacterium
CGGTGCTTCTTTGCTGGGAATTCCCCACACTTTCCTACGATCTGTACTGTATCTGTATTGTATCTGTACGAATAGGGAAATAATAGTACAGTTACAGTACTAAAAGAGATTAAATCCTGGAAAAGTATAGGCTAATTTGATGCAGTGAACTACCCCTGTGATGAAATGGAGTTATCTTCTAAAAATAAGAAACCCATTCGTTCGTTATATACGACAACAAAGCTTACCCATTACTTAATGGTCAATTCCCTGACGTAATTGGATTTGATTGAAAGAATCTAATTGGAAGATAAATCGGATACGATCTTTGAATGAACCACTGATGGATTCTATGTTTGGAGAAACCCATAAAGGAACAAAGATCTCGAAAATGTTCCAGATACCTGTTTTAAGCCCAGTCTCCCAGTAGAACGTGGGAATGTTTCGAGCATCCGCTCTATGATCATTCAACAGAAGGTTCACAAAGGGTTTAATGGGAATGCTGGATACCTTGCCAGGCAGATTACTTGTCAAGGTTACTGATGCCAACCATTTACTGTAACCGAGATGATTATTTACTGGTGAAACAAGTCCTCCCTCGGATAATGTCATTTGTCGTGACCAGAAAGAAGAGGAAGGGCCGGCAAAACGATTGGGATAAGTTCCTTGAAATAGATACATTTCACGGCCACTTCTTCCCCCGGGGGCAAAGGAATAGAAAGGAACTTCCGATGTGTTTCTAAGCATGGCTCCTGCAAAAAAGCGCAGGTCGAAGCCTTGCTTTTTACCATAAAAGCTGTATCTGTATTTAAACTCAACAGATGATTTTTGATACGACTTATTAATCTCCAAAGAGGCCAGCATTTGGAGTGGATTAATCAATGCATTCTTTTCAAGCTGATATCCCAATTGGACATATGAGTTCATGCTTGCTTTTTGAAAATGTTCAATTTGAAACAGATCAGATGCTGCAATGTAATAACTCATTACCTTGTGCTGAAAGGGATTATTCATGTTCCCTTTTCTGAAATAAAGATCAATCCCTGTTTTTATTTTGTGGTAATCCTGGTTTCCCGGAGCGCCGAACTTTGTTGCTTCAAGAGATAAAGTAGCCATCCTGATAAAATGATCAAAAGGGGTCATATTCCATGCAATTCTCCCAAACCCTGCCAATCTGGAATTGTTGAATGAATAGAATGGCATAATTAAATACTCAACGGGTTTTGATATCAGAAAGCCGTTGTGCAGGATCATTCCCACCATAAATCCATTTTCTCTGTTCCAGTTGATGGCAGGGATATACATTAGAGACCGTTTGTCTGGGTCATCGAATGTGAAAAAGAGCTGGGCATTCAATGGATCTGCTCTTGGAAAGATTTTTCGGATATGGATATTATTGTTGAGCCTGAACAATTCGGGCGTGACATGTCTTGGGTCAATTCTTATTTCTGAATAATTTCCTTCGGGCAATTCAATCCACTTTTGCCCTTTAAACCCATCATGCCACTGTTCAAATAGAATTGAATCACCCATCATCCCTGCAATTACCAACGGTGAACTCAATTCTCTTTTGTTTTTTACAAGTACATTTTTGTTTTTTAGCCTGACTATCTTATAATCGAGCCGTTTGGTGGTACCTACAAAATCATTGAAAAACCAATTTAAACCTTTGGATGAATTAGATTCAAACACGTTTTGCAGATCGGCAGGCTGAGGATGCCTGAATCTCCATTTCTGGTAATACGCCTGCATGGCCGAATCAAAAGCTGAATCCCCAAGATATTCTCTTAGATAATCAAACCCTGTAGCCGCTTTATTGTATAGAATAATGCCATAATTCATCAGGCTATACTCCGGGGCAGCCAGATTGATGGGTTGTTCCATGTTGGTGCGGGAAGATAAAAGCCATTCCAGTTCCTGCATTCGCTGAACCGGCATCTCATCGATATTGAAAAACTTTGCCTGCTTTCTGTTTTTCAGGTATACTTCCCATAGCTTTTTCCCCGGATAACGTTCATTCATATATCGGGCAGTGTAGGCACTTGTTATTCCTTCATCCATGTATGGATAACGCCTTTCATTGGATCCAAGGGCACTGTAAAACCAATTGTGCGCGATCTCATGGGTCAATACCTCATTCAGCGACCAGGCATCATCGGCAAGGCCAATAACGGTGAGTGCCGGATATTCCATTCCGGCTCCCGCATTCAGCGCACTTTGAACAGCTGTAAAACTATTGTAAGGATAATCTCCAATGTGGTGGGAGAAATAACTGATCGAATGGTTGATGTATGAGATTGCATTTTGCCATAGGTCGGCCTGCAAATCTGTAAACATGGCCCATGAGGTTATTTCCTTGCCCGACCCAGGAAGAATCACTTTCCCTTTGCGCACATGAAAGCGCTTGTCGGCAAACCATGCAAAGTCGTGAATATTTCTTTCCGTATAACGCAAGGTCTTCATTTCTGTAGAAGAGGGTGGGAACGAAGCTCCTTGAATCTTTAACGGATTAACAGAAAGGGTATCTAAAGCAAGCATGGTTAGTTTATCGATCTCCTCTTCATTTTGCAGGTTTCCGGTCGAACCCACGATATAGTTTGATGGCAGCGTTATGCTCACGTCATAACTGCCAAATTCAGAGTAGAATTCTCCCTGGTCAAGGTAGGGCATAGGATGCCATCCATCCTTGTCATATACAGCAGGCTTAGGATACCATTGAGAAATCTGGTATGACTCGCCTATGTGTCCCAGACGGGATGTAACACCCTTAGGAAGCTTTATGTGGAAGGGAGTGGTAATCTGAATGGTATCTCCGGGCAGCAGTGGCTTATTGAGCAGGATATGGCAAATATCAGGCTGATCAACCAGTATACTCCATTCAACCGGTTTTTCATTCACCTTAAAATCCAATGAATCAATACTACCTTGTAAATCAGGATCGTCGAAAAGTTGCTCTTTGCCGCGCATGCGTAAAAGCTGTTTAGCCAAGGCGGTGTTATTGTTTGAATAGGCATTGGGCCACAAATGAAAGTATAAGTAGAGAAGGGTATCAGGAGAATGATTGATGTATATAATATTCTCAAAAGCACTTAATTCATGGCGTTTATCATCCAGTGTTACCTGAATTGTATAATTTACTTCCTGCTGAAAGTATGGTCTGGATGATGCTTCGGAACAGAATGTAATAATCCAAAGAATAAGTACTATTATCCCTTTAAAAACATTCATATTAATGTTACAGAATACCCTGGCAATCATCGGGAGGCTTTATGGCTGATGTTTGCCTGTCTGTAAATGATCGAAATGTCCATTCTTTATTCAATTAGATTAGTCTGATTTTTGGGTACTTATTTCTATAATTTTAACGTCTTCTGCTTCCTGAAGGAGCTGTATATTTCTGTTCCTGCTCCTGACGTGGTGTAGGTTGTGTCTGTGGTAGCTGCTGGCTTCTTTCCGTTTGCTGTTGCTTGATCTGTTGACGCTCCTGTCTTCGTTGTTGCTGTTGCTGCTGCTTTTCCAGTTGTTGCTGTTGTCTTTCAACTTGCTGTTCCTGCCTACGTATCTGTTGCTCCTGCTGTTTCATTTGCTGCTCCTGCCTGGTCCGGTCCTGCTTTTCTACCTGTTCCTGTTGAATTCTGATACCTTCTGATTGTGATGGTACTGTTTGCTGTTGTGACTGATTTGGTTGCTCCTGTCTTATTTGTTGATTCTGCCTTTGCCTTTCCAACCTTCTGCGCTCAGATGGCTGTTCTTGCTCATCAAATGTTGGCTGTTGTGGTTGGGCCTGAGGCATAGGTTGGCTTTTCTCCGTCTGCTGCTGCCTGGTCATGCGTTCTGACCGGCGCCTTTCAACTTGCTGCTGAGGTCTGGTTTGTTGCCGATCCTCTCTGTCCTCAATGGGGTTTACATTGTTTCTTGTATTGCTCGTCCCCCTATCTTTTACAGGTTTTATGTCCTGCAAATCCGTTACTTTTGATGGAGCCGACTGATTGCCTGCCGTCCTTCGCACCCTAGGCCTGTATATTCTTAATTCCTCGTTATCCAGTTTCTGCCCTGGTCTTTCATAGTCCTGGATTCTTACCCTGTTAACTGCCCTTCCAGTAACTCTTTCAACATTTTCGGCAGGCGGACCTGCTACATAGGTTGTATTGCGTCTTCTGTCAACTGTCGTATGGTCGATAACCCTTGAATCTTCAAGGATCGAACTGTAATTGCCCCTGTTGATATAATACCTGTGAATATCTCTTCTTCCAAAATCCCTGTCACGTATAAAGTTCCAGCGGTTTATATCCCGGTATCCTTCATTGAAGCTATTGCTGATGCCCATCCCCGGTCGCATTGGCGCCCATCCGTAGTAGCCGTCTCCACTTCTCCAGGTAACCCATGCAGGACCCCAGTCATTATCGGGAACCCAAAACCAACCGTAGCGATTATCAAAATCCCAGCGCCCATAATGAAACGCGGCCCATCCCCATCGGTAATCGGATACCCATGTCCATCCATAATCTGACATGACCCAATGCCCGTTCGTGGAGTAAGGGGCAAAATCCCGCCGTACATCCGGCATCCATACATACCCGTAATTGGAATAATTGACCCACTGGCCGTAAGGGCTTAGCTGATCGTAGAAAAGCTGAAAATCGACCGTTTCATCTTGTGTATATACAGGTTCCTGCTGCCTGACTGCACAGGAATAATTCAGCAGGATCAGCAGAAACAGACTGGCAGTTTTAAATAGTGGTTTCATGAGTTATAGTTTTAAATGCCACAATAATTATCTACACCGTTAACAGAGAACCCTTGAATGCCCAATTTGTTGGCATTTGAACCTTCAATTTCAGAATCTTATTTCAAGGCTTTATACTTTGAATTATTTATGGCATTAAAAGAATAATTATAACGCTCTGCCACCATACAGGACGTTATAATTTTAAATAACTCTGAGAATTAACGAGAATCAGTAATCATTCATTATTCCCAATTCCCAGAAGTTATTTGGGATTAATCAAAATTATTAAGCCAATAAAAGAACTAAAAGAAGAATCAGAGCAACGGTGGCAACACTCACATAAATATATCCACCATCTCTTTTTAAATTCTCTTTTGTAGTCTTCAGTTCTTTTCTCAATTCACGCTTTTCGGTAACAGTTAAGTTTGACTTATCCAGATCACGTATTTCTTCGATACGCTTTACCATACGGTTAACTTCTGCTTCAGTTAGTTTGTTTTCAATTTTGTCAACCTTAACAAGTTTTTTAGATTTCGCTCCAAAGGTGGTTGGTGCACTTAATGCGAAAACCATTAATAATACAAAGAATAGTTTTGTTCTCATTTTGATATGTTTTAATATTAATATGAAATGAATACTTAAAAGTAATTGTAACCTTATTTTATATTGTTACACAATTTTGAAAATAAGTTACACAATTCAATATAAACAGTAGCCCCATGGCGTTATACAGAAAAACAAGGATGGTTAATTCCTAGGTATTTTATGTATTTAAAAACAAAAATCCCGTCACCGGAGGTATCGGGATTTTTCAATTGGTATGATGGTTAATCTGTTACTGTTTTATTCAGTGCTAAAACATCTGATGTAATAAATCTTCAAATTATTGTTTTACCGAATGGGGTTCAAATTTTTCGATTTAAGTTCTATCAGGTGTTAACTGTATCCTGGGAATTTAGAATTGTTCTATATTTTAATTGTCAATCCCACTTTACCCCCCGAAAAGGCATTACCACTTCCGAACTCCAGATTAAGGCCTACTTTGTTTGAGAAATAATATCTTGCTCCGATCTGAGCACCCAGGCCTAATCCGGAATTATGGTTCCCCTTGTATGCATCAGGAGATGACCAAATATAAAACCCAAGGTTTAACCCTGCATAAAGGTCCCAATTGTTATTCACTTCAAGGATTCTGTTAAAATGATAGTTCGCATTTCCTGAAATACCGGTTATGCTATGACTGTAATCATCGTCATTCCAACGCTCATTGTAATCACGAAAAGATAATTCACCTCCAATGGAAAAATCATTTCCCACACCATGATCAAGTCCAAAATAGATGGGTACTCCCCAATCGGATAATCCTACGCCTAAATTTAATTGATTTCTTCCCTTTGGGAAAGGGTTTTGACTAAAGGTTGATGCCGAAATTAAAGCCAATAGGGTAATTAATAGAATTCTTTTCATATTTATTTATTAAGGTATTTATTATTGTTAGTTTTTTGTAATTTCCGCATGATTCCTTCAAACTTAAACAAAATAACAACTGAATGCCCTATTTTGTTAAGTCATTTTATAATTTTACTATAACTATTTATACCAACTCCTGCCGATATTCTATTTTATTTGTCCTTTAAATAATTTGTGGTTAATATAACATCCGTGTTGTCAGGATATTGTACACTTGGATCATTTTCTGCTGTTAGGAATATTTTCTTTGGTTTTACTGAAGAAACAGTCTCAAATGAGCCTTTCAAACTTTTTGACATAAAAGAATTGCTGCTTTTTATCTGTCCTATATTCTTCGTTTCATTGTCATCTCCTTCCATCCAAACAACATACGTACTTCTGGGATGTTGGAGATACATCGGATCTGCCAAATTTGATATGTTAACGTTTATCACATAGTTATCATTCTTATCTTGTTTAACACTTACGACTCCTTCTGCTGCCGGAACAATGGTGGATCTGGCAAATTTAGTCTTGGTAGCACATGAATCAAATGTCAAAGCCATGATGATGGCTAAGAATAAGAACAAGATATTTCTTGCTATCGGATATATTTTAAGAGTTTTCATATCTTTAAATTTTAAGGTTATAAACTTTTATACTTCAATGAATCTGCACTTTCTTTGGCTTTTGCTGTTGCATTTTTAAGTTTATTTTCGGCAATTTTTTCAAGTTCTTCTGCCTTGCTTAGCAAAGACCTGGCTTCCTCTTTCATTTTGTTAGCCAGGTCTTTAGACTTGCGTGCAATCCTGTTTCTGGTTCTGCTGCCTTTGTAAGGTGCAAACAAAAGACCAATGGTTGCTCCTAAAAGAGTTCCAATCATAATTGCTCCAATAACTTTACCGGTGACATTTGAATTTTCCATTGTGTAATGTTTTAAAGTTTAAAATTCTAAATGATGTTCATTATACAAAGGTGTACGTATTCAATTGCCCAAGCGTTATATATCTTTTTAAAAATGTTACACATTTCCAGTACTATAATTATGCTTCTGTTCTATCCTATAGATATTCTTAACTCTCCTTTTACCCTAATCGTATCTCAACTTTTTTTTCCATATAATCACTAAATGATTCTGTAGCTTTTGTAATTAATTGTTCTTTAATGATAACGTGAGGCCTGAAATAATCTGTTTCAATGAGTATATGATCTTTCTTTTCCGTCTTTTTCCAAAGGCCACTTATTTGTCCGTTTACCAAAATAACTGGTCTGAAAATACCGTTGCTCGAAATGGCTTTTTTGTGATCTTCCATGGTAATCGAAGCGCTGCGGTTTTTGTAGCTGATCAGAAATTCATCAAATGCAGGAAGCAGATAGACAGAATCAGTAAGCTCGGGGGTTTTTATATCCAATTCCGAAAGCCAGTATGTATCTGATGCTATCTTAACTGAAACAAGGTCGTTTTTAACACTTTCCAGCGCTTTTCTGCCATCTGCTGCCGGTAAGCCCGACCACCATAAAAAATCGGCAAGAGTAGCTGGTCCATGACTCGAAAAGTAACTTTTTGCAAGCTTTGCCAACGCTTCTTCTTTGGTCAGTGTTTTTTTTACCGGAACTCGTTTACTCAGCAGTGCGTAAGTTTGCTTTTTCCCTTTAAGTGGACCACTGCAAAGGACTCCGTCAATTTCTGCACGAAGCATGATATGAGAGGCGCGCTGAAGGTCTGTTGGAATACCTGCCGAATCAAGTGCATGAAGCAATTCTTCACGGGTCAAGGATTGATCTTCCCGGGCATTGATCGCATCTTCAATGACCAAATAACTCGTATTGACCAGCAGTTCGGTAATCCCCAATTCCCGATGCCTGGAATTTAAAACTGATTTAATCTGAGGTGCGGTAAGTTGTAGCATCCAGTAAATGTCATCAGCCGACACGAAATGCCAGGTTGGACGCATAAGGTGTGTACGGAGAATTTCACCTTGATTAAAGGCAGATTCAATCTGTGTTTCAGTCATATGTGGCATTCGTATGCCAATCGCCCATTTGGCCTGGTTGTAATCCTGTGCCTGCATAGCGCCCATCCATGCAACAAGTTCTTTGGGTGCCTGAAACATGGATGTTGCCAATTGTTGGTTCTTTAAGCGAATAGTGGAAATCTCTTTTGAATCCATAAAAATGGCTTTTCTAGCTGTTTTTTGCTAATACAACCTTATTTATGCATAATTGTTTACCCGGCCAATATTTGATTTGCAGAAAGAAGATAAAAGCGTATTTTTGCTAGAAATTGTAATAAGTACATTAAATATATAGTTGCTAATAATCAATGGGTTCTACTAATTAACGCAAGTTGTCAGATATACGAATTGAAAGAGTTATTGAAAAAGGCGGCTAGCGGCTAGCGGCTGGCAAGAAATGCTTCGATCAGAGGCAATGGATGCTGATAGCGGCTGAGTTTTGCCAGTAGCCAGCAACCAATAGCCAGTAGCTAGCAACTTGAATTATTTAGTAAAACGCATTAACTTATACCTGTCATATCTATGAATAAATTACTGTTTTTATCTTTTGCCGTGCTGTTACTGTCGGCATGCTCGCAAAAAGTCTGGGAAAAGACTTCCAATGGAGTGCTTATTTACCCAACTTCCCACCCTGCAAACGGAGCTAAAACCATTGGCCTCGAGGTGGTGAATGATCAAATTATTAGGGTGGTTGCATCTCCCGCTAATGAGCTTACAAAATCTAAAAGCCTGACCGTGGTCGACAGTTTAGGCAAACAGGTAAGCTTTGAGGTCGTTGAACAGAACGATAGCATCATCCTGTCTACTTCCAGGCTGAAAGCCAAAGTATCCATGGCTACAGGAGATGTGAAGTTCTATGATGAGAACAACAGGCTCATTTTACAAGAACGCGAAACGGGCAAATCATTTACTCCCATTACGGTGGAAGGAACCGATGGATATACTTTTTCACAGGTCTTTGAATCTCCTGATGATGAAGCGTTCTACGGTCTGGGCCAGCACCAGTCGGATGAATTCAACTACAAGGGCCTCAACGAAAGCCTATTCCAATACAATACCAAGGTGTCGGTTCCCTTTGTGGTGTCCAGTAAAAACTATGGTATCTTATGGGATAATTACTCGCTTACCAAGTTTGGCGACCCGCGTGATTATGCTGAAATGAGCCAGTTCCAATTGTTTAATGCCAAAGGCGAAAAGGGTGGCCTGTCTGCTCTTTACTACACGAATTCGGATACTAACCAGGTATATGCCAATCGCGATGAATCGGCTATCGACTACGAAAATCTCACTACCATTAAAAACTTCCCCGAAGGGTTCCAGTTCAATAATTCAACCATCGTTTGGAAAGGAATGATTGAACCCAATGAAAGCGGGGAATATCATTTCAAGCTTTACTATGCCGGTTATACCAAAGTGTTTATCAACGATGAATTAATTGTTCCTGAGCGCTGGCGCACGGCATGGAATCCAAACACCTATAAGTTCACCAAAGAATTGGAACAGGGCAAACGGTATTCGATCCGTTTGGAATGGAAACCTGATGGGGGCACTTCTTATATTGGACTTAAAGCACTTAGTCCCAGACCTGAAGCCGACCAGAATGCCTTAACGCTGACTTCGGAAATGGGCGATCAGATTGATTATTATTTTATCCGTGGAAATAACATCGATGAGGTGATAAAAGGATATCGGGAGGTGACGGGCAAAGCGCAGATCATGCCTAAATGGGCCATGGGTTACTGGCAAAGCCGTGAACGGTATAAATCGGCTGATGAACTGGTGAACGTGGTGAAAGAATACCGCAAACGTCAGATTCCACTGGACAACATCGTGCTTGACTGGAGTTACTGGCCCACTGAATCATGGGGATCTCATGAATTCGATACGGCTCATTTTGCTGATCCTGCCGGAATGGTAAGCCAGGTACACGATCTGAATGCCAAGATCATGATTTCCGTATGGCCTAAATTTTATCATACCACCGATCATTACAAGGAATTTGATTCCAAGGGATGGATGTATCAGCAAGCCGTTAAGGACAGTGTGCGCGACTGGATCGGCAAAGGTTACATTGGCTCATTCTACGATGCTTACAATCCGGATGCAAGGAAACTGTTCTGGAACCAGATTCATGAACATTTGTATACCAAAGGGTTTGACGCCTGGTGGATGGATGCCTCTGAACCGGATATCCTTTCCAATGCCAGTATCGAATACCGCAAGAAACTCTCTACCCCGACAGCACTCGGCCCGTCAACCAAATATTTCAATGCCTATGCCCTGATGAACGCCGATGCCATCTACAACGGACAACGCGGCGTTGATCCCAACAAGCGGGTATTTCTGCTCACACGCTCCGGTTTTGCAGGACTGCAACGCTATTCAACAGCTACCTGGAGTGGTGATATCGGAACACGCTGGGAAGATATGAAAGCGCAGATTTCGGCTGGCTTGAACTTTGCCATTTCCGGAATTCCATACTGGACCATGGATATTGGTGGTTTCTGTGTGGAAAACCGTTATGCCAATGCCAAAGAAGGTTCGGAAGATATGAATGAATGGCGCGAGCTGAATAACCGCTGGTACCAGTTTGGCGCTTTTTGCCCCCTTTTTCGCAGCCACGGCCAATATCCTTACAGGGAGATATATAATATCGCCCCTGAAAATCATCCTGCCTATAAAAGCATGGTATACGTCAACAAACTGCGTTACCGCTTGATGCCTTATATTTATTCTTTGGCAGGAATGACCCATTTTGATGATTACACCATTATGCGGGCCCTGATTATGGATTTTAACGGAGATACCAGAGTCAACAACATTGGCGACCAGTACATGTTCGGGCCATCGTTGATGGTAGCGCCCGTGTATCAGTACAAGGCTACCTCACGCGAAGTGTATTTCCCCGAGGCCAACGGCTGGTATGACTTTTATACCGGAAAATATGTTGATGGAGGACAAAAAGCGGAAGTGAGCGCTCCTTATGAAAGAATGCCTTTATTTGTGAAGGAAGGTTCCATTGTGCCTTTTGGTCCTGAAATCCAGTATGCTTCTGAAAAGCAGGCTGATGTGATTACCCTCTATGTATATACGGGGAAAGATGCTCAGTTTACCCTGTATGAGGATGAAGGAGTGAATTACAATTACGAACAGGGCAAATACGCTACCATCCCGCTTACCTACGATGAAGAAACCGGCAAACTGACCATTGGTGATGTAAAAGGAGCTTTTGATGGAATGCTTACCTCACGCACCTTCAACATCGTATGGGTAGTCAAAGACAAACCAGTTGGTTATGACTTAAGTAAAGCGGCAGATACTACCGTTGCCTATACAGGTAAAATGGTGGAAGTGACCAGGAATTAAAAACCTAATAAGATACTTTTATTAAAAAGCAGGCAGCTCAATTTTGAGCTGCCTGTTTTGTTTTTATAAGCATTTGAAATTGTGTTTAGAAATTAATAAGACATCAATCAATGTTGTTTATTGAGGGAATTTAGAAATACAAGAATGTTTAGATCCATCATTCAATAGTTGCAGTTGAAAAGGAATCATTAAAATAGGACAGGATGGGTCTTTTTAAAAATCTCACTTTAAAAGAACATCTTAGTAACTGGACATAACCCTGATATGCTAATCTTATGTATCTTATTCTTAGATAAATAAGATTGTGTTTAAGGGGTGTTTGTTCGGTTGCTAAGATCAAAGAAACAGAAATTAAGATTTTTAAATGTAGATGTTCTTGGACTAACTTCTTTGGTCTTATGCTTTTTCTGTTTGTTAAAAGATTAACTAAACGTTGTTGATAAATCAATACGAACCCAATATAAAGTCAATACGCATTCAATGGTTAATGGGTAGTTTATAGGTAGATTATAGGTAGCTTATAGGTACATTATAGGTTCATGAACCTATAATGTACCTATAAGCTACCCATAAAGAACCTGTTTACCATTGACTCTGTATTGACTTTGTATTGAATTTCTATTGAAATAACACGATACAAATGGAAACAGTTACTGGGCCCATGCCCTCAGCGGGGTGTATCAAACCACGCGAGGCATGCTTGGCTAGGATTTTAGGGGATCAAGTGTTTTGCAGGAGTTAGGGCAAATAACAAAGGCAGCCCAATAGAGCTGCCTTTGTTATTTAGAATATTATTAGATCAACTTTTCCAAAGATTAATAAACAGTAACTAAACTTTGGAAATGTTCTTTAGATCGAAAGTTACGCCAGTATTTCCTTTACCTGGTTGTAAACATTCTGGGCAGTGAAGCCCAGTTTCTCGTCCAGTACCACATAGGGAGCTGAATATCCAAAAGATTCCAACCCGAATACCTTGCCATCAGCCCCTACCAAACCTTCCAGGTTAACAGGCAACCCGGCTGTCAGGCCGAATTTCTTGACTCCCGCGGGCAATACGCTTTGCTGGTATTCTTTGTTTTGACTGCGGAACAATCCTTCGGAAGGAACTGAAACGATCCGACATTTGATGCCTTCTTTTTCAAGTAACTCAGCGCCTTCAACCAATGTGGCTACTTCCGAGCCGCTGGCCAGTAAGATCACATCCGGAGTACCGGCTGTATCGGTTACCACATAGGCTCCCATAGCTGCCTGCTGTGCTTCGGCGTAACGGTTTTCTGTGGAAGGAAGGTTTTTTATATTCTGGCGTGA
>JACMKG010000134.1 GCA_014380255.1 Prolixibacteraceae bacterium
AGGATTCGTCTCGCCATCATCGTCAGAAAACAAATTGGAAGACTGCACCCCCCAGTTGTTGTTTATGCAGAAACGTGCGTCCTGGCTGTTGGGCAAGGCAACGGTCCCTATGGGGTTTCCATCCAGATATTCAGTTAATTTCTGGTCGTACAAATCAAAAACCAGTGCCAGCCGAATCCAGGTGTTGTTGGCAAAAGTGCCTTTGTATTGTTCAAGGACACCCACCCCATTGCTTGAACCCTTGAGAAAAATATCGGCATCGTCGCTGTTGTTGTTGCTGGTCTGCAACAAGGCGGTATATTCGCTCGCCCCTTCAGGTTTCAGCAAGTCGAAGATCAGCGAATAGGTATTGTCACAATCGAGCACCCCGGGAAGGCCTTCGGGGGCAATGTTGGAAAAGAAACGAAGCGCATGCTGGGAATCAAAAGCCGGGATCCGCGCTATCTTCACAGAGGTATTCTCAATGGCAGGCAGACTAAAGGATTCAGTCGTACCAAAAATGATCTTCTGATCTACAATGGTAGTATCTCCTACAATCCCCAGTTGTGAGCCTATGGTTCCCATGAGCCTTTTATTGAAATCCCACTGTCCGGTGATAAGTTTTTCCGGGAAATAGCCCCCTTGCCCATTGTTGCAGAACACCTGATGGGCTTCGGTAGGACGATCCGTCTCCAGGCCATCGATGCCAAACTCCTTTAGCAACCTAAAGTAAGGAACATCATTGACGGTATAGGCCCACAACTCTAGGTTATGGGCATGGGCCATTGCTTTTAGCCGGATGTAATAGTCATTGGTGGCATGACGGATATAATCGGCAGGGATCTCAATAGCAATTGTGCCGTTGTCTTTAAGAAACTGATAGAATGATTCATCATCCACGTTGGCAGGAAGATTGCCAAAATATACCAATGGCGTATTGGGCATTAGCTTGTGATATGCCTCCACCTTGGAAAGGTCATCCGGATCAAGCATCACCAGATCGTCGGGCACATTGGCCTCCCGCAAGGCACTTGCAATCAATTCAGGTGCAAAAACCTTCATATTCAAATACAGTTTCTTCTGATATTTTTTTGCAAGCAGTAACGCCTCCACTAAGGTAGGTACACGCGTATCCTTGAAGACCGGATCTTTCCAGCTCCCCGCATCATAGGTCTTCAGTTTGGCTAAGGTGATATCTTTTACATTCCCGCGGGTATTGGTGGTGCGGTCGATATATGAATCATGCATTAGCACAAGCACATTGTCAGATGTAAAACGAACATCCACTTCAGCGGCATAAATGTCTTCCAAAAAGCCCTGTTCAAGGGATACCAAGGTGTTTTCAGGATAATAATAAGAAGAGCCGCCCCTGTGCCCGATGGTCTTAAAGTTACATTGAGCCGAAGCGTTGAAACCAAAAACTACCACAAAGAGCGCCAACAACATGACCCCCTTTATTAATGGACGACGTTGATAAAAGCTACTATTTACAAGGTAAGGTCGTGTGTATAAACCCATAAAGTAAATTTTAAGTATGCGTTTCAAGGAGGCTAAATTAATTAATATTTGATGTGAAGGTCTTTTTCTATCCACTTTTAAAAGTTAATTCTCTTCAGCTTCTTTCCTTAATTAATCAAGGAATAAAGTCATGAATGCCGGAAGTCAACAAAGCGTGATGGGGTCGAAAACTCAAAAGGAATGAGGGTTCGTGTCTTGTTCCAGGCACACTTACTGGGCCATTCAAATAACAAAAGGAATTTGTAGATTTGGACTCCTTAAACCGCCAAATTCCTTTAAGAAGAGAATTATCTTAATGAATGTTTTAATGGCTATTTTTTGTACTTTTCAGGCATCTGCCCAGGTTGAAAATGAAATGAAGGCTTATGTCGACAGTACGGAAGTAAGGGTTAATAAACTACTGAAACCAGCCAGCAAAAGTTGATGAGCATCCGTTGCGGCGGCTATTGATAAACAAAAATACATGACCAGATGAAAAGGATATTGCTTTCGCTCTTACTTATTGGATTCAGCTTTGCAGGCATTGGCCAGCAAATCCAGTATGAAACCCTTAAAAACATTCATTACTACGATGAAGCCGTTAACCAGTCGGACCAATATATCAATGAGCGCTGCGTCCTGGACCTTTACTATCCGAAGAACCTGAAGAACTATGCTACCATCGTGTGGTTTCATGGAGGCGGACTGACAGGGGGCAACAAGGAAATACCCTCCGCCTTGATGGATAAAGGCATGGCGGTGGTGGCAGTTAACTACCGGTTGGACCCTAAAGTAAAAGCTCCAGCCTACATTGAAGACGCAGCGGCTGCGGTAAGCTGGGTGTTTAAGCATATCAAAGACTATGAAGGGGATTCCACCCTGATTGTTGTATCAGGTCATTCGGCAGGAGGATATCTGGCCATGATGGTTGGACTGGACAAATCATGGCTTTCAACCTACGGTATTGATGCCAACCGCATAGCAGGCCTTGTCCCTTTTAGCGGACAGACCATCACTCATTTTATCATCCGTAAGGAAAAAGGAATACCTGATACTCAACCTTTGGTTGATCGTTTGGCTCCACTTTATCATGTGCGGGCTGATGCCCCTTCGATGCTATTGATTTCGGGAGACCGGGAAATGGAAATGCTGGGAAGGTATGAGGAAAACGCTTACCTGATGCGCATGATGAAAGTGTCGGGACACCAGAAGACCAGGCTTCTTGAACTCGACGGTTACGACCACGGGGGGATGGCCTACCCGGGCTTCCCGATTCTCATTCAAGAAGTAAAAAGAATTGTAAAGGAAAAGAAAATACTTCCAGGCAGTCTGTCGGCTAACTCTTAAACCCTCAAGGAGCTCTTGCTTGTTAAGTGTGCAGAATAAAACTTTTAAAGCGAAAAGCAAGATGAAAAGGAAGAAGGCATTTGACAAACAAGGTTTTTTTGTATGTTTGCATACCAGAACAGAACACCTTAACATGAACCTTGATGGAAAGTAAATTTCAATTTGCCGTTAACCCACAATCGAATCTGCTGAAGTTTCAACAGCTGGTTGACGCCATCAACGAGGCCATTAGCCGCAACCTTTTACAGGTGGGTGATATCTTGCCTTCGGTGAACCAACTATGCAAGCAAAGCTCTCTTTCGCGCGATACGGTCTTTAAAGCCTATGCCGAGCTTAAGAACCGAGGGGTAATTGAATCGGTACCCAACCGTGGTTACTTTATAGCAAAAGCAGTCACCAAGGTTTTCCTGTTCCTCGATACCTTTAAGGCCTACAAGGAAGTATTGTACGGCTCCTTTTTGGACAACCTGCCCGAAACCATTGCGGTAGATCTTCACTTCCACCACTACAACATCGATGACTTTGAGAAAATTATCAGTGAAAGCATCGGGAAGTATACCAAATACATCATCATGAATTTCGATCATGAAAGGGTACCCGAGATTATCCGGCAGATTCCTGTCAACAAGCTACTGGTTATCGACTGGGACATTCATCTACGGGATCAGGCATCGTCAATCCATCAGGACTTTGGCCAGGCCTTGTATGATTCTCTGGCCAGTGGTATTGACCTGATTAAGAAGTATGAGAAGTTCATTTATCTTTACCCATCGTTCACTTATCACCCAAAGGTTTCTGTTAAATACTTTGAGAAATTCTGTTCCGATTACAAAATCAACTACCAGACCCTGTACGATTTCAAGGCCTTTGATCTTCAGAAAGGAGAATTGTATCTGCTGGTCAGTGACCGAACCCTGGCCAAATTCCTGGATCAGTGTGAACAGAAGAATCTTGTACCGGGAAAAGATGTGGGGGTAATCTCCTACAACGAAACACCGATGAAGAAATACGTAAAGGATGGCATCACCGTTATCTCCACTGACTTTG
>JACMKG010000135.1 GCA_014380255.1 Prolixibacteraceae bacterium
AATCTACCGGGGCTGACTGGTTTTGACAGCGGGTAGAAGAGGTATGTAAGCATGTCGGGCCTTGATCGCACAGCCCGTAAATCTCGGCGTTCACAACTCAATTGGCGAAAATAACTACGCTCTTGCTGCGTAATCGAATTAAGTAGATTACACTTCATTCCGGTACTAGGTGCTGGAACGAGACATCACCCGGATGCTACTTCCCTGAAGCGGTCCGATCAGGTGGTGCAAATAAATCGGGGATAGCAAAAGTCATGCTTCGGGACTTTTGTAAAATTAAGAAGCTAAGGTAAAAGTCGGTGGCCCTGATCCAGCTTTTGCACGAAAATTAAGTCTGGGGATAAACATGTAGAAAGCATATTGCTTCCTCGTTTGGACGCGGGTTCGATTCCCGCCAGCTCCACAACTGAACGATATTTAAATAAAAGCTCCTGTAGATATATTTTACAGGAGCTTTTATTTTTAATGAAATACGCTTCAAGATAAAAAAGCCAATTATAGGTTGGTTTGCCCTTTTCGTTGAAAACTTTTGGGGTATATCTTAACTTTTAAAAATGCAAACGGTCCGTATCAATTTCAATTTTTATCTCCCAGATGGATGCAATAGAAAGGAAAATCATTCACTGGGCATTCCCTGTACATTGAGATCATTAGTAACCCATTAGTAACTCATCTGTAACCTTTCTGTAACCTCAGATACAGAAAGGTTACAGATGAGTTACCAATAAGTTACTAATGCAGACAATATTCAAGGAAAGATCAAAGAATCATAGGTCTATAAAAATACTGGCAGGATAGGTTGTTAAGGATTACAGAAGTTAAGACTGATGAGGAAAATTCCGCTTTCAAACAGGCAAAAGTTAGAAATACCGGATCTATCCGAATAACAGCGATTTCGTGTTAATTCTTTTAAATGGGAGGTGTGATTTGTTTTGAGAGTGTTCCACTGCCTTTTGTGTTTGATCCTTCCCAATCCATTGATAATTTGATGGCCAAAACCATGCGTGGTGCTCTTTGATGTATTATGAAATTTTGAATTAATCTCAGAAGTTAGTGGAGTCTTAAAAAAGTAATTTTTGAAGTAACCGGGGTGGAATCGGATTTTATTCCCAATGCTGCTGAAATTTCGTTCCGAAGAATTGGAAGACCCAATTGAATGATGAATTAACTCAAATCGTAGCATTAAAGTAAATGAGCTGTGTGGTCATCAAAAACCTGATGACACGTCCAACGGGCCGAAACATTCATCCAATGAAAATATGAATGAGCAGATTTACTTGTTTTACATGCAGTTGTTAAATTCATGATAAACGGTTAGCTTTACAGGGTTTTCCAGATTCCATTCAGAAACTATTAAAACTAACATAAACCAACCGGATATGATGAACAGACGAAATCTTGTTAAAACATGCGCTCTTGCCATCGTGGGAATTACCCTTGGCTATTCAGCAATGGCACAAAGTAAAACAGAAGGACTTAGAGTAGGAATTATCGGACTGGATACCTCGCACAGCATTGCATTTACCAAAGCGCTGAACGATCCAAATGCCGGTGAAACTTTTGGAAATTACAAGGTGGTGGCAGCTTATCCCCAAGGCAGTCTCGACATCAAATCGAGTGTTGACCGTATTGAGGAATATACTGAGGAGATTAAAAAACTGGATGTTGAAATCGTTCATTCCATCGAAGAACTGCTTACAAAGGTTGATGTGGTCTTACTCGAAACCAACGATGGCCGTCGTCACCTCGAACAGGCTCTGCCCGTGTTAAAAGCCGGGAAACGGATGTTCATCGATAAACCCATGACTGCTTCATTGACCGATGCCATGGTCATCTTCAAGGCTGCCAAACATTACAAGGTGCCTATATTCTCTGCCTCTTCACTTCGCTATATCAAAGGAATGGATGAGATTAAAAAAGGATCGGTTGGGATAGTTCTTGGTGCAGAAGCTTATAGTCCCTGTACATTAGAGGGAACTCACCCTGATTTTTTCTGGTATGGTATTCATGGGGTGGAAACGCTGTTCACTGCCATGGGAACGGGCTGCAAAACAGTGGTTCGCGTAACAACTCCTGATACCGATATGGCTATTGGTACCTGGGACAACGGACGAATCGGTTCTTTCCGCGGATTACGAGCCGGGAAGTCAAACTATGGCGGAACCATCTTTGGCGAAAATGCCATCGCGACACTTGGTTCTTACAATGGATACAATCCATTGTTGGCTGAAATAATTAAGTATTTCCAGACCGGCATTGTCCCCGTACAACCTGAAGAAACCTTGGAAATACTGGCTTTTATGGAAGCTGCTGATCTCAGCAAGAAAAAAGGCGGAGTTCCGGTTTCCATTGATGAAGTCATGAAAAAAGCCCAAAAACAAAGTTTGAAAGTTAAATTTTAGTCTTTCCCTAACATAGAACCGACATGGAAAACAATAGAAGAGACTTTATCAAAAAAACTGTTCTGGGTACTGCCGCTTTATCCATTGGCGGAATATTACCAGGATTCAGCGCCAAAAGTTATCGTGCTATTTCAGGTGCCAACGAGCGGATTAATGTGGCTATAATGGGTGTAAATGCACGGGGGCTTGCATTGGCCAATAATTTTTCAGACCAGAAAAACTGTAAAGTAATCTATGTGAGCGATGTGGATACCAGAGCTGCCGAAAAATGCATTGCCAGCGTGGCTAAAATTACAGGTGAAAGCCCCAAGGCGGCTCCAGACTTCAGAAAAGCGCTTGAAGATAAAGATCTGGATGCATTGGTTGTGGCAACTCCTGACCATTGGCATGCCCCTGCTACATTGGCTGCCATGAAAGCGGGCAAGAATGTATACCTTGAAAAACCTTGCAGCCACAATCCTTACGAAGGTGAAATGCTGGTTGAAGCTGCCCAAAAATATGGCAAAGTATTGCAGATGGGAAATCAACGCCGTTCGTGGCCCAACGTAATCAAGGGTATTGAAGAGCTAAAATCCGGAGTCATCGGGAAACCTTACTTCGGAAAAAGCTGGTATACCAATAAACGTCCTTCCATTGGAATCGGACGTGAAGTTAGTGTCCCGGATTGGCTGAATTGGGATCTTTGGCAGGGGCCTGCTCCCCGAAAGACATTCAAGGATAACTACGTACATTATAACTGGCACTGGTTTTGGCATTGGGGAACAGGTGAAGCGCTCAATAACGGAACCCACATGATGGATATTCTGCGTTGGGGTTTGGGTGTTGATTATCCCATCAATGTCAGCTCAAATGGCGGTAGGTTTCATTACAAAGATGACTGGGAAACGCCCGACACGCAAGTTATAAGCATGGACTTCAAAGAAGGTTTAAGCATGACGTGGGAAGGCCGTAGCTGTAATGCCCGTAACATTGAAGGCACATCGGTGGGTGCTATGTTTTACGGAGAAAAAGGCTCTTTACTGATTGGCGGAGGTAACGGATACACTATCTTCGATTTAGATGGTAAGGAAATCAAAAAAATGGAAGATCAGGAAAAAATTGATCCGCGTAACTCAGCCAGTCCTGCACAGCAACTGGACGCTTTGCACATCCAGAACTTCTTTGACGCTATTTCAAAAGGGACCTCCCTTCGCTCTGACATAAGTTCAGGGCATAAGAGTACCTTGCTGGTGCAACTGGGAAATATTGCTCAGCGCGTAGGCCGTTCATTGGAAATAAATCCTGAAAATGGACATATTCTCAAGGATAATGAAGCCAGCAAATTGTGGTCCCGGGAGTATGAAAAAGGATGGGAAATGAAATTATAAATACTTTACCGGATACTGATGGATAAGAAAACTTCAATCATTTCAATAGCCATCATCGGCTTGATGTTCTTTATCTTCGGTTTCGTGTCGTGGGTAAATGCGATCCTAATTCCTTACTTTAAAATATCGCTTGAATTAACCAATTTCCAGTCATACCTGGTAGCTTTTGCCTTTTACATTGCCTATTTGGTCATGTCTATACCCTCCTCACTGATTCTCGAAAAGTTCGGGTTCAAAAAAGGGATGATGTTTGGCTTCTTTGTCATGGCTTTAGGGGCATTTCTTTTTGTCCCGGCAGCTTTAACTCGTACGTACGGCTTGTTTCTACTTGGCCTTTTTTCAATCGGTACAGGACTTGCCATTCTTCAAACGGCTGCCAATCCATATATTACCATTATAGGGCCGATCGACCGGGCTGCCCAACGGATTAGCATGATAGGCATATGCAATAAGCTGGCCGGCATTCTGGCCCCGTTGGTATTTGCAGCCGTTGTGCTGAAGGTTACTGACAATGATTTGTTTCTTGCTCTTAAAAACGGTACTATGTCTGATTTTGACAAAGACATTGCACTGACCAGCCTGATTCGAAGAGTAATTCTGCCATACAGTATCTTGGGTACTTTCCTGTTTCTGGTCGGACTGCTGGTTTACAAATCACCGCTTCCTGAAATTAATACTGACCAGGCCAATAAGGAAGATGCAAACGATGGACACGAAGGCAAGACAAGCATCTTGCAGTTCCCTCATTTGGTATTGGGAGGGTTTGCCATCTTTTTCCATGTGGGCTCACAAATCATTGCCATCGACACGATCATCAGCTACGCTCAATCGATGGGACTCACTTTGCTTGAAGCAAAAACATTTCCTTCTTATACACTTGGCGCAACAATGATTGGTTACATGTTTGGGATCATTGCCATTCCACGTTTCATTAATCAAAAAAATGCACTGATCACAGTAACCATTCTTGGAACAATTCTCTCATCGTTAGTCCTGTTAACCAGTGGGCAAGTCACTCTTTTCGGGCATCAGACCGATATTTCCATCTGGTTCTTAGTAGCTTTGGGATTACCCAATTCACTGATTTATGCGAATATATGGCCATTGGCAATCAAAGGACTAGGTCGTTTCACCAAACTTGGATCTTCACTGCTCGTGATGGGTCTATGTGGCAATGCGGTCACACCACTTATCTATGGAGCGATGGCTGATACATGGTCGATACACAACGCCTATGTTATTCTGCTGCC
>JACMKG010000136.1 GCA_014380255.1 Prolixibacteraceae bacterium
TAAACCTGTCGAATGCTTCGATGTGAGGTAAATGCCCGATGCCTTCCAGTTCGGCCAGGCGGGCTTGAGGGATTTTCTGCTGGGTCTTTTTGCCAAGTTCATGGTAAAGGCCCATGGTTTTTTGCACTTCGGGCGACGCCAATGCTTTGCCAAGGGCGGTGCGGTCACGCGTACCGATAATCAGCAGGGTAGGGCATTTCAACAGGCCAAATTCATACACGACAGGCTGGGTGAAAACCATATCAGTGGTTAGGGCAGCATTCCATGCAATTAAGGGGTACTCCTTGTTAAGTGTCCATCCGGCCAGCAGGTTTACCCAACGGTTGTATTCGGGCTTCCACTTATTGTCGTAATAAAAGGTAAGCTGGTACTGTTTGATTTTCTCATAATTCTGCCCCAGCTCGTTCTTATACAGCTGATCGATTGGCTGGTAAGGAACCATCTTTTGGTAGTCTTCCAACCCGATGGGATTTTCAAGGATGAGCTTTTCGGTAGCTTGTGGATACATCAGGACAAAGCGGGTAGCCAGCATTCCTCCCATGGAATGGCCCAGGATGGCCGCTCGGCTGATTCCAAGGCTGTCGAGCAGGGTCTTGGTATTATGGGCCAGCTGCTGAAAACTATACTGGAAATGCTGTGGCTTGGAGGACTTACCAAAGCCTACCTGGTCGGGCACAATGACTCTGAAGCCGCTTTTTACCAACTCACGGATGGTGGTTTCCCAGTAAGCTCCATTGAAGTTCTTGCCGTGAAATAAAACTATGTTTTTTGAATTCGGCTTTTCAGGATGTATGTCCATATAGGCCATTTGCAGGTCCTGGTTTTGAATATGGAGTGAAAGGAAACTTACTGGGTAAGGATACTCCACAGCGCTCAGGTTGATGTCCAGGTTTTGAAGCTTGTTGTCTTGCCCCTGCATCCAAACAGGTAGGGCAAGCAGCAGCAGAAATATTATTTTGGTTTGCATGTGATTTGCTTTACGATTCAAAACGCTTGAAAGGAGGAAAGGTTGAGGCCCTGGCCTGGAATTCTCGCTTGAATGAAAGCTCTTTTTATCAGAAAAAGAAAGGCTGAAGAATTTAATCCCCAGCCTTTCCTGATAGTTATTTATCCGGAAATTACAGTTCGCGAACTTTGATGTTGCGGAACCAAACAGGATATCCATGATCCTGAAGACCGATAAAACCTTCTTTTGCAATTCCTTCAGTAAAGCCTGGGAAGGATTTGAATTTGCTGTTGTTAACCAGTTTGTCCCATTCTGGAGTCCACAAGCTATAAGATACTACTTTTACACCGTTCTGGGTATGAGTAACCTGGCCGTTTTCTACACGGATAACAATGGTATTCCAAGATCCTGCTGGTTTAACAGTTTTAGGATCAGCAGGGAGCATATCGTACAGTGAACCTGCAAGGTGGCTGTCAATTTTGTTGTCCGAAGCATCAACGTTGTCAAGAACCTGTACTTCAGGAGCTGCATAATAAATTGGTTTGCCTGGAACTTCGCGTACGTTGTAGAAGATTCCTGAATTGGCGCTCTTGCTGGCTTTCCAGTCAATAGAAAGTTCGAAGTTTTTAAATTTCTTGTCAGCAAAAACGATGTCACCATTGGCACCCTGGCCTGGTTGTTTGCCTTCGCCGATCAACACTTTCATGGCATTTTCTTCAATTTGCCAATTGGCAGGCATGGCCGTACCGTTGCACTGGCGCCATCCATCAAAGTTAGTGCCGTTGAATAAAAGTACCCAACCTGCTTTTTTCTCTTTCTTTGAAAGTTTGTTCACTTTTTGTGCAACACCTGGGAGTGCAACCAACATGGCAGCTACTAATGATAAAGTCAAAAAAATGTTTCTTTTCATGATTTGTTTTTTTAACCTGATAGGTTGTTTGATTTATAAATAGTTATGAATTAATAGTTATTTGTTCCGTATAAAATTATGAATCCGCCTTTTGTTGAAAAACCAGCTTTTCTGAAGCTTCAGAAATAGAAAATTCATGATATTGCTTTTCTCTGCTACCCATGTTCCCTTTGCCCGGATCCGCATTGGATTCCCCTTGAGCTGACAGTTGAAAGGTAATCAGCAGAAAAGTTGACAGTTTCCCGATGCATAACAGATTCTTAAAGTTCATGAAATCGGTAGGTATATCTAGCTGGTTTATCCCTAATTTATGAATGCAAAAAATAATCATAGCAGATACAATCCTGCACTTTTCGTTAAGGCCTAAAGATAGTAATTTTGCAGGTTAAATAGGAATAATTCTTTTAGAAAGGATTTTATTTGACTCGGCTCTTTGCCGCAAGCTTCTAGCTACTGGCTACTAGCTACTAGCTACTGGCAAAACCTGCTCCTAATCATCTTTGCTGCTGATCAAAGCATTTCTTACCAGTTGCCAGCTGCCAGTAAAGGATCTTTAAAACATGCTGTTTTCATTGATCAACTCTTGGGGAACGGCTTGTGCAATGTCCCAGAACTCCACAATCTTATTTTCCTCAAAGCGCAGAATATGAAACACGGCCAATCCGGCATCCGTTGGATTTTCCCTCAGGTGAGAATGGACTGCAACCAGTCCATCCTCTTCCATGGAGCGCTGAACTTGAAAGATCTTGGTTGGATTTCTTATCCCTTCTTGCTCCATGGCCATCATTAAGGTGTAGGCGTCCCCTTTGAAATAGGGGTTATGATGCTTCAGATCCATTGCCGCGTATAGCTCAAAATCCAGGCGGGATTCTCCTTTTGCACAAAGGGTTAAAAACTGTTGAGCAATTTCTTTACGGGTCATACGATTTGATTTATTTTCTTACGATCCTAACGGCTATATCTTCCTCAAAAACAGGGGATGTCACTTTTACATTTCCTCCCGTATGGCTTATCTTTTCTTTCTTTTCCACATTCCCGTTCAGCGGGTTGATCCATTCCAGTGAATAATTACCCTGGGGAAGCTGTAACTCGGGACTGACCTTTTTGCCGCCCATCAGGTAAAGGGCATATTGCCTGCCCGGCTCAGAAAGCACTATCAATTTGTTCTTCCCTGACAGGCCACCTGCATAAACAGAGGTATCGGGTTTTATGGCCACAAATTTGAACGAATCCATGAATTTCTTCAAATAGCTCAGTTGCCGGCGCAGGGTAACACAGCCCCCTCCTGGCTGGGCTGCCGGATAATGGAACGTACCCTTTTCATGGCCGACTGTAAAAGAATAATCAAGATTATTGAACAGGCCTCCTCCTGTGAGGATAAATTCCCAGGCTTCCTTTCGGTAGGTAGAATCCTTTTGGCCGTTGAAGCCGGTTTCATTATCCCCAATTACGCGGTTAAGCCCATAGTTAAGGGTCACAGTCTTTGGAGGTGCTGCATAATGAAAGTTGAATATCGATACCAGGGGATTCGGATGTTCGATCTTTTGTGAGCCATTGGCAATGTTTTGGGTAATCAGGTGCTTGTATTCAAACAATTTTTCAGCATCGGCAATCACCTTTGAAATGTATTCCTGCCATTCCAGTGTAATGCCTCCAAAGTATGGTTCATTGCTGATTTCATACATCAGGTTGGGAAAGGCTTTCAACTCTTCCACAATCCGGCGTACCATCTTTTCCTGGATGTCCAGCAATCCCTTGTTTTTATCAAGGGTATAAACATCGGTGCGAGGAATGTTGCCCAGATTATTGACATTGTTTTTGATGTTAAAGGGGCTCAGGACCCATTGCGTATCTTCATAAAAGGGACAGAAGAGAGCTAGTTCAACAATTACTCCATGCTTTTGTGCCTGACCAATAAAATCTTTCAACCTTTCAAAGTAGGCTTCATTCCATTGGTTCAGATCAAACCTGATTCCGTCACTGGCACGCTTCCATGGGCACAGGTATTTCTGTGGGTCTGGCCCCATGGTATTGCTGGCAATGTTGAAAGCCCCGGGTGGTTCAAAATACGCTCCCGTCATAGTCCTTGTAAGATTTAGGCCATCTTTTTCCAAGGTCTTTAAATAAACGTTATAATCAAAATCAGGATTCATCACCGCCCCGTAATGCTCTCCGGAGGTAATCAGCACTGTTGGCTTTCCTTTGTACAGGAAATAATGCGAATTATCCGGGTGCAGGCTGATGGGTTTTACCTGGGCCAGGAGGGTAGGAGCAATAAAAAGAATAGCTGTGATTAAGACACTGGTTAGTAGGTTCAGTTTTTTCATGGTTAACATTTATTTATCTGCCAAAGTACAAAAATCTTCTTTCGATAATGTTGCAATAAGTTGTTTTTTTATGGTAATTTACCTTCAAGGGTCTGTCATGATACCAAGCAGGATACTGGTTTAAAAAAGACGGAAGATATTATTGGTCCTTCCCCCGGATGACGCAAGCGTAAAGGCATGTGTCATCCGGGGGAAGGCAAATATTTAAAGCAGCACCCAATGGTATCCTTTAGAAAGTTATTTTCTTAAAAGCCGGAGCAAGAGGGGCAATGGGTTGCCCTCCACCTCCCACTGTGGCTGGTGAATTATTATCAACCACATGTAAATTCAAAAATATCCGGTCCATGTCTCTGGCCCAGGGCGTATTCTTGTCCTTTTCTTTCATCGAAAATCCCCAGTTCTTTTTGAACTCATCATCGAATCTGCCTTCGGGTGACCACTCGGTCATAATGGCGTAAACATCCCAGGCGGTGTCATCCACCAGGTAAGCCCCGTAATGCTGAAAGGTTTCCGCCAGCATGCGCGCTGGACGTGTTTCAAAACCTAGTGAATCCAGGTTCATCTTAGCCGGAAGGGCCAGCAAGGATCCCATACGGCAGGCTTCGACCGTTTCCAGGGTGCGTTGAGTATAATAATTGCCTGCTGCATACCCGTCAGCAGCCTTGGCAGGCCAGCGGTAACCTTTGGTCTCAGGATCGTAATACACGTTCTTTTTGGCAAAGATGTTTACCTTCAGGGCATGCCTGACGGGCCCTGAAGTGGGGGTAAGTTCTCCAAGCCGCAATGTACCCCCTATGGCTGATAATCCTGATCCCCCATGGGCCCCGTAATAGCCATCACCATAAATATCCACATTTGCAAACACATAGTGCGAAGTGGCAGGTTTGCCGGTGGTACAATGTGCAAATGGCTGGGTCTGCCTGATGGTACGGCCATCGGGCATCAATACGGCCAGGCCTGCATTGGGTGTGGAGCCATCCCATGTTTCAGGACTGACAATAAACGATGCTGGAATGGGCGCAGAGAATAGCACTTTACCCTGCACCTCACAGCGGCTCTTTTGGGGATCCCAGCCGGCAAAATTCTGCGCAATATCCATCAACGGTGCACCGGGCGACATGACAATGTAATCCTCATCAATGGTCATGCCCGCGGCCATGGCCCTTTCAATATGGGCATGCACATAGCGGGCATTGGAACCAATGGGCATGTTCCATATGGAGGTTTGTGAAAACGGCCATTTCAGCGCATCACGTTCTTTAATCCCATTGCCCTGGGCCATGGCCTGGCAGGTCCAGAACAGGAGTATGGCCTGAATAAGTTTCATCCTGAAAATTATTTAATGGCAAATAACATAGCCCCATGAGCCGGAATACTCACTGTGCGTGTATTTCCAAGCTTTCCCGTATCTGCCTTTTTCCACAAATCACGCACCTGGGCCTGTTCACCTACTCCCAGTTGCCCGGGCGTGAGGATGGCATTGGCTGGCTGGTCCGA
>JACMKG010000137.1 GCA_014380255.1 Prolixibacteraceae bacterium
GATATCTGGAAATCAGCATATTTCTTACCCAAAGTCTTCTTGACTTTCCCATCGTAGGTGGAAGTAATCCATTCGCTTTCAGGCAGGGTGGATTTATCATCGACGTATAGGGCAATAATTACAAAATCATTCCTCAAACGTTCCAGAACACGGGTATCCGACCATACACTGGCTTCCATCTCCCGGCAATTAACACAACCATGGCCGGTGAAATCGATGAACACAGGCTTATTTAATTTCCTGGCACACGCTATTCCTTGTTCATAATCAAAGTAACCTTCCAATCCGTGAGGCAGATGTAAAAATTCTGCAAATTTAGGCTTGTCACATAACTCGTCATTCGCAGAGGCTGATAGTGTATTGCTTTGAGCAGAAGATAGTTTGACTTCATCCCGAATGATCTGGTGCAAATCAAAATCATGGGTAGTCTGTGGTGGCAAATATCCTGAAATGGCTTTCAAAGGAGCACCGAACATCCCCGGTATTAGATAAACCACGAATGAAAAAGCGAGAATAGCCATCAGTAAACGTGGAACGGTGACAACTTTAACATCGCTATCGTGCAAAAATTTAAGCTTGCCTAAAAGATAAAATCCCAGAAGGACAAATATGACAATCCACAAGGCCAGATAAACCTCCCGGTCGAGTATGCCCCAGTGATAAGTCTGATCGGCTACACTCAAGAACTTAAGTCCCAAGGCTAATTCCAGGAAGCCCAATACAACTTTTACCGAGTTTAACCAACCTCCAGATTTAGGTAAATTATTCAGCCATCCAGGGAATAAGGCAAAAAGAGTAAAAGGTAAAGCAAAAGCCAGTGAAAAACCAAACATACCGATAATCGGTTTTAATACCTGTCCGCCGGCAGATTCTACTAAAATGGCACCTACGATGGGGCCAGTACATGAGAATGAAACCAACACCAGGGTCAAAGCCATAAAGAATGAACCCATCATTCCACCTTTATCAACCTGTTGATCCGATTTATTGACCATCCAGCTGGGCAATACGATTTCGAACATTCCGAAGAATGAGAAAGCAAAAAGCATAAAAACAGCAAAGAATATGAGGTTAGGCAACCAATGGGTACTAAGCCAGTTAGCCGCTCCAGGGCCGAAGAGAACAGCCACAACAGTTCCAATGATTGTATAGATGGCTATAATGGAAAATCCATAAAAAACAGCATTTAAACGCTGTTTGAATTTTGTCTCAGCAGAATTCATGAAAAAGGATACAGTCATGGGTATCATGGGGAAAACGCAGGGTGTCAGTATGGCTGCAAGTCCTGCCAGGAATGAAAAAAACAGGAAGAGGAACATGTTTTGGGAAAGAGCCGGTTGTTTTGGAATTTCACTGGTAACACCAGGAGATGGACTCGACGCCGTTATTTTAGCTGTGTCCTGTTTTAAATCAGCAGTATCGGCTGCAGGGGCTGGCATAGATGATTGGGCTGCCGCATTGTTAAAGGTAAAAGTAAAATCAGCTTCCGTTGGAGGGGTGCAGGTTTCATCGTTGCATGACATGAATTCAACAAAGCCTTTGATCTCAACTTTGCCTGCTTTCTTTAGTTTTATCTTTCGGGTCAGGGTGGCCGTGTTACTGAAGTAACCCACCTTCATATTGAAGATCTTATCAAAATACTCGGTAGGCATCGGGTCTTTCTGCAATTTACCCACCAATTCGAATAAGGTAGAATCAGCGAAATTGATACTGGTTTTAATGGGACCTCCTTCGGGAAGTTCGGTATCATATAAATGCCAGCCCTTTTCGATGGCAGCCTTGAAGATCAATGTTACTTCCTGCCCTTCCTGCTTTGAATCGAAAGACCATTTTACAGGTTCAACAATC
>JACMKG010000138.1 GCA_014380255.1 Prolixibacteraceae bacterium
AAATTGAACTATTGAAAGAACATCAGATTGATTTTATCGTACTGGCACGTTATATGCAAGTATTGTCACCTGAGTTTGTTGCCCAATATCCTAACAGGATTATCAACATTCATCATTCATTTTTACCCGCCTTTGCAGGAGCGAAACCTTACCATGCAGCCCACGAACGCGGAGTGAAAATTATAGGCGCTACCAGCCATTATGTGACAAGCGAACTGGATGGAGGCCCCATCATAGAACAGGATGTTACACGGTGCAACCATACGGACACTATCGAACGGCTGGTACGCAAGGGTCGGGATCTGGAAAAGATCGTTCTATCACACGCTGTTTTTAAACATTTACAGCGAAAGGTGCTCGTGTATAAAAATAAAACAGTGGTATTTGATTAGTTCAAAGTTTCAAATTTCAAGTTCAAAGTTTAAAATAGCGTGAGATTTTGGATATTCATTAATGAATATTGACTAATTAGAAATATATAAATACAAAAAGATGAAATATTTAACACTCATTCTTATGATACTATTTTCAGCTTCTCTGCATGGCCAAATGCCTGCCAAAGAGATCCCTTCTGACTATGGATATATCGTTAAGATCGGACAACAGGTGCCTGATTTCAAGATGACCACCATTGATGGAAAAACCATCCGTATGGCTGATCTGAAAGGCAAAGTAGTCATGTTGCAGTTTACAGCTAGTTGGTGTGGGGTGTGCCGTAAGGAAATGCCGCATATTGAAGCTGATATTTGGAAGAAATACAAAAACAATCCAGACTTTGCCTTGTATGGCATCGATCTGGATGAACCAAAAGAAACGGTTGAGAAATTTGCCAAGCAGATTCCTGTCACCTATCCGTTGGCTCTCGATCCAAAAGGGGAAATATTCTATACGTTCGCCGAAAAGAATGCAGGTGTAACCCGTAATGTGATTGTGGATAAAACCGGTAAGATAGTGTACATGACCCGCCTGTACAAGGAGGAAGAATTCGAGGAAATGAAAAAGGTGATTGCTTTGCTGCTTAAATAAATGGTAGCGCATAGCAGAATCGAACTGCCATCTCCGGATTGAGAAACCGGTTTCCTAACCGTTAGAAGAATGCGCCGATTAAAAGGTGCTATAAATTTACAACATCTTTGCTTTCGTTGTCCTTCAAAAGCATAGAAAATTTAACGTTATCTATATGAATGTTGTTATTATTAAATACAACGCCGGAAATATTGAATCCGTAAACAATGCACTTCTCCGACTGGGTGTTGAGGCTCAAATAACGGCCGATCATCAGGAAATAAGAGCTGCTGATAAAGTCATCTTTCCCGGGGTGGGAGAAGCCAGTACAACGATGGCCTACCTGAAAAGGGAAGGCTTGGATCAACTCATTCCTGATTTGAAGCAGCCGGTTCTGGGAATTTGCCTGGGGCTGCAATTGATGTGTAGCTATTCGGAGGAAAACAATACGCCTTGTCTGGGAATTTTCGAAGAAAAGGTTAAGCGTTTTATCCCCCAGCCTGGTAATGAGTATATCAACAAAGTACCTCACATGGGTTGGAATAGCATTCATCGGCTAAAGGGTGAAATATTTGATTCATCGCTGGAGGAGCAATATGTTTATTTTGTGCATTCCTATTATGCCGCCGTTGGAGAACATACCGCCGCTGTTTGCAATTACATCAATCCTTTCAGCGCAGCCTTGCATCGCGATAACTTTTATGCCACACAGTTCCATCCCGAGAAGAGCGGACCAGTGGGTGCACGGATACTGGAGAGCTTTTTAAAAATATAGAAAATAGTTCATAAGTACCTTAGTACCTTAGTACCTTAGTAAATATAGTTTAGCTTATAGATTATGAAAACATTCAGGGAAATTAAAGTTTGGCAAAAGGCTATGGACTTTGTGACTAAGTTGTATCAGCATACCCGAGAGTTTCCCAAAGATGAA
>JACMKG010000139.1 GCA_014380255.1 Prolixibacteraceae bacterium
ATAGGAGGCTATGTGACGTGGGAAGGTGGGGCTCCAGATCAGAAAGAGATGGTGAGCAGAAACTATGTCAACTACGACTTTATTCCCACCTATAGCCTGAAGATGGTAGCAGGGCGCAATTTCTCTGCAGACTATCCTTCAGACGATAAGGGTTGCATCATCAATGAAACGGCCCTTAAGGTGTTTGGCTGGAAAGAGCCCATAGGCAAGCTGCTCTACCTTTTTGGCAAGCCATACCCTGTAATTGGCGTTGTAAAGGATTTTCATCCATACTCGGCACATAATCTCATTCCCACTTATGTGATGTTTCTGCAGCCCAATGTGCTGTCGGGAACAAAGCTTCTCACCGTTAGGTTTACCCCCGGAAATGAGCAGAAGGCCCGTCAGATAGCTACCGCAGAGCTGGAAGCGATCTTTCCCAATGATCCCTTTGAGTTCAAGGATTTCAATGTACTTTTCTTTCTGGACGATGCTATTTCATTCTGGGAATCCATGAAGCGACTGTTCTTCCTGTTTGCTGTAGTAACGCTTCTCATATCATCTTTTGGATTATTTGGCCTTATTCTTTTCACCACCAGGCGCCGTACCAAGGAAATAGGCATCCGCAAAGTTCTTGGCAGTTCAGTAGCTACTATTTACCAGCAGCTTTCAACAGAGATAATTGGCTTACTGGCATTTGCTGCCCTGGTAGGCTGCCCGGCCGCCTATGTCATTTACAAAACGATGCCCGGTGCTTACAAAGAACCGCTAAGCATATCTGTATTCCTGCTGGCCATTGCACTGGTAGCCCTGGTAGCTTTTATGACTATCAGCTATCATGTGCTCAAGGTAGCTATGAACAACCCGGTGGAGGCGTTAAAGTATGAGTAAAGGGGAAAGCATGGGGCATGGACGCTTCTAGCATGCTCCTTGCTCCATGCCCCATGCTCTTGCGGAGGTCTTGGCCGGGGCCCTACATGGGGTCTACATCGGCATAGACCATTAACTGGCTGTTGTTGGGCAACGATTTGGCATGGTTGATCACTTCCATGATCCTTGCCTTGGACTCCTGGATTTTGGCATCACGGGGCAACTTGATCAAGATTTCCTTCTGAAACCAGTTTTGGATACGGCCTACCACAGGGTATTCAGGCCCCAATACATTGAAGTTAAAATAGGTCTTGAAAGCATTGGCCAGGTGGAAAGCCGCTAAATCAAGGCGTTCCTTGTTCTGATGCTTGACAACAATCTTTATCAAACGGTAATAAGGAGGATACCTGAATATCTTTCTTTCAGCCATCTGCTCGTTAAACAGGCGGTTGTAGTCGTAACCCATCACATCCTGAATCACGGTATGGTTGGGCTGCGAGGTCTGGATGATCACCTTCCCGCGCTTGTTCTTTCGTCCGGCACGACCACTTACCTGCATGATCAGCTGGAAGCTTCGTTCGTAAGACCTGAAGTCGGGGTAATTCAGCAAGTTATCGGCATTCAGCACCCCTACTACCTTCACATGGTCGAAATCCAGTCCTTTGGTAATCATCTGGGTGCCCACCAGGATGTCGATCTTACGGGTTTCAAAGTTCCAGATCAGTTGCTCGTAGGCCCTTTTGGCACGCGTTGTATCAAGGTCCATACGGTCTATGCGCGCTTCAGGAAAGAGCAGGCGTATTTCATCTTCAATCTTTTCCGTTCCAAAGCCACGGGGTTTGATATCATCCGAACCACACTCTTCGCAGCGGAAGATTAGGGAAGTGGTATTTCCGCAGTAATGGCACACCAGGCTCGACTGGCTTTTATGGTACGTCTTGCTGACATCGCAGTTCTTGCACTTGGGAATCCATCCGCAGTTAACACACTGTACATAAGGTGCAAAGCCCCGCCTGTTCTGGAATAGGATGACCTGTTCCTTGTTGGCAAGCGCCTCGGCAATCTCATTGTAAAGCTCGGGAGTGAAGACCGACCTCATTTGCCTACGTTTGTATGCCTGCTGCATATCGGCCACCATCATCTCGGGCATCTCGATTCCCTGGAAGCGTTCGGTAAGGTTCACAAGGCCGTATTTGTTGCTTCGTGCATTGAAATAAGTCTCGTAGGAAGGAGTAGCAGATCCCAGCAGCACCTTGGCATCATGCAGGTTACCCATCAGGATAGCCATGTCGCGCGCATTGTAACGAGGTGCGGGATCGAACTGCTTGTAAGAATTCTCATGCTCTTCATCCACGATGATTAATCCAAGGTTCTTAAAAGGAAGGAATATGGCAGAACGGGCACCCAGGATAAGCTTGTATTGCTGACCGGTGCGTCCAGGCTTTTCATTGAGCACATTAAACCATATCTCGACCCTTTCGGCATCGTTGAACTTTGAATGATAGATACCTGCCAGATCACCGAAAGCAACCTTCAGGCGGTTGATGATCTGGGTGGTGAGCCCTATCTCGGGAACCAGATACAGCACCTGTTTGCCCTGTTTAAGCTGTTCTTCAATCAGCTTGATATAAATCTCTGTCTTACCGCTCGATGTGACTCCGTAGAGCAGCACCGTGGCCTGACTTTCAAATTGCTGCTTTATCTCATCCAACGCTTTTTGTTGCGGATCAGAAAGCTCCTTGATCATCAGGTCAGGATTCTCAAAACGCTCTATTCGTCCTACTTCATGGGTGAATACCTGAAGGATATTCTTCTCCTCCAGACCCTTTAGAACGCTGTCGGCAGTATCTGCTATTTCCAGCAGATCCTTCTTAATAATCTCATCCGTTCCACTGTTGCCATGAATGGTTTCAGCCAGAAAGACCTTCAGCAGATGTTCCTGCTTTTTAGCCCTTTTAAGCAAATCAAGCGCCTCGGTGAGTTTCTCATCCGAATTATAATCAGGATGTAGCCTGACCATATTCACCAGTCGTGGCTTGTAGCCTTCACGAATCTGTTCCTCCACCACTACCGCATTCTTTTCAAGCAGCAGCTTAAGAACAGGAAGAGAAGACTTCTGGCCAAGGAATATATTAAGATCCTGAATAGTAACTGTCTTACGGCTTTCGAGCAACAGCAGGATGGAGTTTTCCTTATCATTCAGCCCATCGGGTACTGGTGCATCCTGTGCAAGGCTTATTCTGGTCTGGCTCTCCAGCTTCAGCCCGGTAGGCAGGGCAGCCTTGAACACTTCACCCAGGGTACAGCAATAGTAGCTGGCTATCCACTCCCACAGCTTAAGCTGCTTCTGATCGATGATAGGCTCCTCGTCGAGTATAGCATCGATATCCTTGATCTCGAAATCACCCGATGGGGCATTCTCATGCAATCGGTATACCAGGGCTGAATAAAACTTACGGCTACCAAACTGCACAATGACACGAATGCCAGTTTTTATCTTCAACTGGAAATCCCTTGGCACCCGGTAGGTGTAATAATTAGCCAAAGGCAAAGGCAATATAAGGTCGGCAAACAGATCTGTACTCATCGTATGTGCAAAATTCCGAAAAAGATTCCTGAAATTAATCGTTTGTTCATGAATGTTTGCATATTATTCCTGAAAGCTTACGGCAATAAAGGGTGAATGGATGCATTTCAGGTCATCACATTTACAATTAGACGATTTACAATTTACTATTTATGCTTTGAGCATTGGCATGAACCCTCAAACGTTTTCAAACAATCAAACGTTTTCAACATTTCTAACCATACAACTATTTAACCATTCAGCTGTCGATGCTATACCCAATCAATTCCGCAGGCAAATAGTAAATCGTAAATCGTCTAATTGTAAATATACTAGATATTAATCAGCTTCTGGATATCCAACAGGTGACCATCGATTGGATTATGCGCCTTGACAGCCTTGTTGAATGGGATGTGGACAATCTTTTCGTTATTGAGCCCGATCATGATGCTTTTTTGGTCATCCAGGAGGGCATCTATGGCAGCTACACCCATTTTGGTGGCATTCACCCTGTCTTTGGCTGTAGGGCTTCCACCGCGCTGTATATGGCCTAAAATAGACACACGCACATCCAGATCGGGATGATCCTTGCTTACCTGTCCTGCTACCTTTATGGCACCCCCGGCTTCTTCACCTTCAGCCACCATGATGATACCACTTGATTCCTTTTTCTTATAGCCTTCGCTGAGGAATTTCTCCAGCTGTTCATACTGCAGATCAGACTCAGGGATCATGATTGCTTCAGCACCGCAGGCAATTCCGCTGGTAAGGGCCAGCAGGCCGGCCTCACGGCCCATTACCTCTACAAAAAAGATACGCCCGTGCGATCTGGCAGTATCCTTTATCTTATCGACCGCCTGCATCACGGTATTCAGGGCCGTATCGTAGCCGATGGTATAATCGGTGCCAAACAGGTCATTGTCGATAGTGGCAGGAATGCCCACAAAGGGGATGCTGTATTCCTGCGAGAGAACCAATGCGCCGGTAAATGAGCCATCACCGCCAATAACGACAACAGCGTCGATATCAGCATCCTTGAGTTGCTTGTATGCCTTTTCTCGGCCTTCAACGGTTTTGAATTCACTGCTGCGTGCTGTTTTAAGGATAGTGCCACCCAGATGAAGAATACCGCTTACATCAGAGGATTTCAAGGTAATAAAATCGCCTTCAATCATTCCCTGCAGTCCACGGCGGATACCTACCACCTCCAGGTTATTGGCAATAGCAGCACGGGTTACCGCACGGATGGCTGCATTCATGCCTGGAGCATCGCCTCCGGAAGTAAATACGCCTATTTTTTTTAGTTTCTTTCTCATTAGAGAAACGTCTGGTTTTGTTTCTTTTTTAGCCATTGTGATAATTATATGTGGATTGAAATTGACTGATAAAGTAAGGGAATTAATCGAAACAAAAGAATGAATACAGGAAATAAACGTAAGGGATTTCCTAATATGTTAATGTTAAAACAATTTACGATTAGACGATTTACAATTTACTATTTTAAGCTTTGAATATCGGCATGATCCCTCAAACGTATTCAAACAATCAAACTATTTCAACGTTTCTAACCATACAACCATTTAACCATTCAGTTGTCGAGGCTATACCCAATCAATTCCGCAGGCAAATAGTAAATAGTAAATTGTCTAATCGTAAATAAATTTACTCATATTTCCTGATTTGGGCTGCTACCTTGTCCATCAGCCATTGCGGTGTAGAGGTGGCTCCACAGATTCCAACAGTCTCAATCCTTGTAAACCAGCCTGGCTGCAAATCATCGGGTGAAGAGACAAAATAACTGCGTCCGTTGTGTTGCTTGCAGACATTAAATAGCACCCTGGCATTGGAACTACTTTGTCCTCCCACAAAGATGATTACCTCATACCTAATGGCAAACTTTTGTAGATAAATAACCCGGTTGGATACCTGGCGGCAAATAGTGTCGTGTGCTTCAATCACTCCCTTTTGCGATTGGCTTTGGATGTTTGCAGAAAGCTTTTTGAATTCGTCAACCGATTTGGTGGTCTGTGAGAATAATACTACCGGACGATTGGGATCAATCTTCTGCAGGTCTTCCGAATGCTCCACTATGATGGCTTCATTGTTGGTCTGCCCCATCAGGCCGTTCACTTCCGCATGGCCTTTGTGGCCGAAAATAACGACCTGCCCGTTTTCATTGCTCATCGTCTCAGCTGCCTTTTTAACTCTTTGCTGAAGTTTTAATACTACCGGGCAAGTAGCATCGATGAGTGTAATATTGTTCTGACGAGCATATTCGTACGTAGAAGGAGGTTCTCCGTGAGCCCGGATCAATACCTTGCAGTCTTTCAGTTTGAAGAATTCATCGTGGGTGATGGTTATTAAGCCTATCTCCTGAAGTCGGTTTACTTCCAGCTCATTGTGCACAATATGGCCCAATGAATAAAGCTTATTTTCAGTATTCAATGTCTCTTCAGCCTTGCCTATCGCATTGAGCACCCCGAAACAAAAACCAGACTTTTGATCAACTTCAACTAACAAAACTAAAAAGATTTACAATTAGACAATTTACGATTTATGCTTTGAACATCGAATTAACTATTCCGTCCGAAATAACATTTGCTCTTTGTTCATCATCCTACGCGGACGGGGTATCGCCTCCGTTTTCATTAGCTACTAAGGTAAAAATAACTTTCAATAAGGTTTCTTTTGCAAGCCCTTCTTTTCCAGCTTCTTATTTGTTATTCCTTTTTAACTTCTTCCTTCTGCCAGGCTGTCCTATAATCCTACCGCTTCTGTTCAACGCCGGCATCGGGTCCTGTGACTTCCAGTCGCAGTGTATACCCTGCCAGGCACCGGCAATGTCAAGAAATGACTGACAATCAGGCAACATGCTGTTTTACGCTCTATGCATCATTCCAGATATTCCGTCCGCAATAACATTTGTTCTTTTATCATCATCTTTCGCGGACGGAGTGTAGCATGGTTATAGCTGCGTTACTAAGGTTGAAAAATTTGCAAGATGGTTTAAATTGCAAGCCTCTGATTCTTTTCCACTTCCTAATTTCTTCTTTTCTTTTCTTGAATATTGGATATTCATTATTCAATATTGAATATTATTTTAACCATCTAATCATCCAACATTTCAAACTTTTTCAAACCCTTCAAACCTTTCCAACCATCTAACTTTTAACCTTTTCTTCAACCTTACGAATCACCCATTCCAATTGTTCTTCGCGTGTTATGTGGCTGTTATCGAGTACAAAGGCATCCTCCGCTTGGCGCAAGGGACTGGTTTCACGGGTTGAATCTATCCGGTCGCGTTCCTGTACATTCTGCAGGATTTCAGCATAGGAAACTTTTTCCCCTTTGGCCGACAGTTCATCA
>JACMKG010000140.1 GCA_014380255.1 Prolixibacteraceae bacterium
CCCTACCGGGGAAAAGATTCCCTTTAATGATCGTTGTTTTTTCTATTGATAGGAATTGCCTACGGCAAAAAAAGCGCTTTACTTCCCAGGATTCAAACCATCCAGACACTCCAATTTAGCATGAATTTAAACGAAGTTAACGCCTATGCGAGTGAGTCGGGACAAGTTGTGTCTATGTGTTTATTTCTGGTTTCTTACATCGAACTCACGTTAATACGGGTAGTGGATCCAATGAAACAATTACCATCCCCAACGGGCAATGTTATTAAGTAAAGGGATAAGGCTATCCAGGTAAGTAACCGGTTCACTTGATCAGGTCATAAAAAAAGCTCTCCGTTTCCGAAGAGCTTTTTAAACTATTTATATCAAACTTTTATCAATGTCCTTCTGTGAGGAATATATAGCGGATCATTACCAAAACAAACAGGATGTACATCATCCAGTGTATTTTCTTGTAATTGCCTGTTAACACTTTCAGAATGGTATAGAAAATGATACCGGCAGCAACACCGTTGGCGATGCTGTAAGTAAAAGGCATCATGACAATACACATGAAAGCAGGGAATCCTTCGGTAAAATCGTCAAAGTCGATGTCACGGATGGCTGAAACCATCAGAAGACCTACGATGATCAGTGCCGGTGCAGTCGCTGCATTGGGGATCATAGTAGCCAGAGGTGCCAAAACAAGAGCGATCAGGAAAAGGATACCGGTGGTTACAGCAGTCAAACCGGTACGTCCGCCTTCGCCAATACCGGCAGCACTTTCAACATAAGCAGTGACTGTACTTGTTCCCATCAAAGCTCCGAATGAAACACCGAAAGCATCGACCAACATGGCTTTACCAATTTTGGGCGATTTGCCATCTTTGTCAATCAGGCCGGCTTTATTGGCTGTACCTACCAACGTTCCGAAGGTATCAAACAATTCAACAAAAGTAAAGGTAAATACCACGGTCCAGATACCCATGCTCAGGGCGCCTTTAATATCCAGGGCTCCTACAGCCAGGTTAGAGAAATCAGGCAAGGCGAAGGGTGAAAAATTCTCACCAATCTGGGTAACTCCCATAGGGATCCCAATGATGGTTGTTACAATGATTCCGATCAGCAACGAGCCTTTTATTTTAAGAGCCATCAAAGAAGCTGTAATCGCCAGACCAATCAGGCAAAGCAACATGCTTGGGTTCTTCAGGCTTCCAAAGCCGATGTTCCATTCAAAGAACATCAGGTTTGCTTTTCCGCCGGCAGCTTTCATGGCATCGAGTGTTGGAGGAATTACCGAAGTGGAAGCAACCATGATTTCAGAGAGCTTCAATCCGATGATGGTGATGAAAAGACCGATACCCACGGTGATGGCCACTTTCAATGAACCGGGAACAGCGACCACCAGGATCTGGCGAACTTTGGTAACGGTCAGTAAAATGAAGATCAGTCCTGAGATGAATACCGCACCCAGGGCTGTTTGCCAGGGCATTCCAACACCTGCCAGGGCGACCGTGGCAAAGAAAGCGTTCAAGCCCATTCCAGGGGCCAGCGCGATCGGGAAATTAGCAACCAATCCCATGGCAATGGTCACAAAACCAGCAGCAATGGCCGTTGCAAAGAACACAGCATTTTTATCCATACCTGTAGCCGAAAGGATATTCGGGTTCAGGAAAAGGATATAAGCCATCGTCATGAAGGTAGTGATACCAGCAATGATTTCGGTGCGTACAGTCGTTTTATTCTCCTGTAGCTTAAAGAATTTGGTTATAAATTCCATAGTTGGTTAGATTAAAAAGTGTATTTCAAAGCAGCCGTTGGATTGGCCATGAAGCCATCATGACCTGCAAAGTTGTTGCTTATTTCAACTTCAGTACCAATAGAGAATTTTTTGCAGCAATTGTACCACAACTGAGGTTCAGTAAGGAAGATAAATTCTTTTTCCTGGAAATTAGATTTAAATCCGTCATTTGAAACTGTATGTCCTTCTCTCCACAAATCGGCAAAGCCGGTGAAGGAGAATTTTCCTTTGGCAAAGTTATAATACCATACTGCTGTCAACTGGAAGTTGTGTGGCTTGTCATCAGTGGTGTTTGCAATATTTTTATACAAAGCTTTCAATGAAAAACCTTTTGAAAAATCTGCAGCATTCCATGAATAATCAACCCCTGTCAACCAGGCATTGCTGATTGAAGCGCCCACAGCAGGAGCTGGTCTAAACAAACCTCCGTTGTATTCGCCATGCCAGCCGAAACCTGTTTTCCCTAAGGCGAAAACACGTGCAATTTCGAAATAGGCTAAAGATGGGCTATTTTCTACCCCATTGGATCCGTAATCAAAGTCAATAAAAAAGAAGGTATTTCCGGTTTTATCAGGCCTGAACATTTCAACTGTGGTAGTCAGGTAACCACGATCTTTGCCAAAGTCATAGTGTGTCTGCAAATTCTGTCCATAAGAGCTCACTCCGAGCAGACAAACTAATAAAATAAGGACTAATTTCTTCATGATCTAATCTTTAAGTTGGTAAATGTAAAAATGATGGCCAAAAATAGTCAAAAAAGCTTCTGCCATACATCAATAGATCCGATACCCCCTATTTTGTTACCAACACTTTTTTAACAATGCCTTTTCAACAATAATCAGCCCTCCGGTCAAGGGGCCTGAATAAGAGTCAAATTTTTCTTATATTCAACCTCTCAAATGGATTTTAAATTGTTATACATATCAATCAACGCTCTATGAGCGCTTTGATTCTTTACTCTATTAAACAGTTCGTCATGAAACCTATTTCAAGAAGACATTTCATCCAAACCGGGCTCATAGGAGCTGCGGCCATTGGAACCGGGCTTTCAAACAGTGTTTATGCTAATGCCAAGGTTAGCACAATCGATAAAGTCAAACTGGGTAAAACCGGACTGATGGTTCCCCGCCTGGCCTTGGGGACGGGTACCCATGGAGGAGGCCAATCATCGGATATGACCCGGATGGGTGTTGATAACTGGCTGAAAATAGCCCGCTATGCCCAGGAACGAGGGGTCACCTTTTATGATTCTGCCGATTTATACGGATCCCATGCCAATGTAAAGGAAATATTAAAAAGTGTTCCAAGGGAAAAAGCGACCGTCCTTTCCAAGATATGGACCAGGCCCGAGAAATGGAATCAGGATACTCCTGCCAAGACCCTGGACCGCTTTCGCAAAGAAACCGGCTCAGAATACTTCGACATCATGCTGCTGCATTGTATGACCAACCCCCAGTGGCAGGAAGAGAAAAAGCCTTATATCGAAGCCCTTTCACAGGCCAAACAAAAAGGAATAATCAAAACCGTGGGAGTATCGTGCCACAACTGGGAAGCCCTAAAATTAGCCGTTAACGACCCATGGGTGGACGTGATCCTGGCACGTATCAATCCGGCCGGTGTGATTATGGATGCAGGTGCCGACGAAGTGATGGCGGTGTTGAAGAAAGCCCATGACAGCGGTAAAGGAATCATCGGCATGAAAATATTCGGGGAAGGGAAACTAGTCGAAGAAAGCCAGCGCGAGAAATCATTGAAGTATGTGATAGGCAGCAAGAATGTGGACTGCATGACCATCGGGATGACTTCCAAAGAACAGGTGGAAGATGCTGTAACCCGCATCATGCGCATAGTGGCGGAAGGATGAGAAATAATTGACGATTAGACAATTTAAGAAATTTACAATTAGACAATTTAAAAAATTGACAATTAGACGATTTACTATTTACGATTTGATGCTTTTCCAACATTCCTTCAATTTAATATTTGTTTGCAGGATTGAATAAAATCGATGGTTATATGGTTAGATGGTTAAATGGTTAATCGTTGAAGGACAGAATGCTCTGTTCAGAGCATCAAATCGTAAATAGTAAATTGTCTAATTGTAAATCTTTTCAGTCCTTCAGTCCAAAACAGAAAGAGCCACACTAAAATCGTGCAGCTCTTTCTTTTTAATATTTGTTATAGAAATGGTGGATGGACAAATATAGCATTCGCCTCTATACTTAATTCCTTTTTGGAAGAAAAGGTTACCCTCAATTTTGAACTATTTGATGAAATGGTCTAATTTAATGGCGAAATGGCAATTTTGACAGTCGAATTGTCTTTTTTTACCTTTCCTTGTCACATCCATTTATCCAAAGCACCGTTTAAAAAGCGATTTACAGGATAAATATGTTTCATGGAAGTGATGATTTTTTCAACAATCCCATCACCCGTAACTACCGTGTCAGTCAAAGGAGAAAGGAAAGCGTAGGATTTATACTTCAAAAGATCAATATCTGCAAAATCCTTAGGGAATCCTTTAGGGGCTGTTTTGAGTTTATCGTCATACATTTCAGGAAATAATTTCATGAAACGATCATCATAAATAAGCTTTTTATATTCGTCGGAATGATCAAAGATCTCTGTCCGGATAGCCTTCAGGGCATCGGCCGGAGGAGACCAGCAGCCCCCGCTTACAAACGAACCGCCGGGTTCAATATGGAAGTAATATCCTGCATTGATACTTTTTCGCCCGCCTTTGGAGATGTAAGTTCCAATATGGGTTTTATAGGGAGTCTTGTCATGCGAAAACCTCACATCGCGGTAGATCCTGAAGATGCAATTCCGGGGATCCAGATTGCCTATCTCATCATCAAATTTGGAGGCCTCCTGAATCATCACCCCGGTCAGGAAAACCACTTTATCCCGGCAGGCCTGGTACCACTCCCGGTTCTGATCAAACCATTCCTTGTTATTGTTTTGCTTTAATTCTGACAGAAAATTCAGTACGTCTTGCATGGAAGTCTGTTTTATTTGTTTTCGAAGACTAAAGATAAAAATATTTACTATTTAACGATTTACAATTTACTATTTGATGCTTTGAACAGCAGTCCATCAAACGATTTTCATCCAACAATGGGCTACGATGTGGCCTTACAGGTCGATTGTAGGATATCCAGGGCCACGATGTATCGTGGCCTTACGGGCTACTGCCAACTCTTCAAACCTTTTTTCAAACTATTTTTTTCAAACCCTTCAAACCTTTTTCAAACCCTTCAAACCTTTTTCAAACTCTTCAAACCTTTTTCCCAACCCTTCCAACCCTTCGGAACATATTCGTGTAATCCGTTAAAATTCGTGCAATTCGTATATATATTGTACTTTTGCTTCAACGTCTGAACTATGAAAAAGTTTGTAATCATTGTTGCCGGGGGATCTGGCTTACGCATGGGAACAGAGCTTCCCAAACAGTTTCTGGAATTATGCGGGAAACCGATTCTGATGCATACCCTTCAACTGTTTTATGACTTCGACCCGCAGTCCCGGTTGATCCTTGTCTTGCCGGAGGCCCAGCAGGAACTGTGGGCTGCCCTTTGCCTGAAGCATTCGTTTAACCTGCATCACAGTGTTGCTTCGGGAGGCCCTACCCGATTCCATTCGGTGCAGAACGGACTTCAACTGGTGGATGACAAGGGCCTGGTACTGATTCACGATGGGGTCAGGCCACTGGTTAGTATTGATACCCTTGACAGGTGTTGCCAGATGGCCGAAACTCTTGGAAATGCCATTCCCGTATTGCCTGTAACCGAGTCATTACGTAAGCTTGAAGGCACTCAAAACCTCGCGGTGGACCGTAGCCTATACTTTAGCGTTCAGACTCCCCAGACCTTCCAATCGGCCCAGATAATGGAATCCTATGAACAAAGCTATGAGCCCACCTTTACCGACGATGCTTCGGTAGCTGAACGGGCAGGCTTTAAGATCCACATGGTGGAAGGCAATACGCAGAATATCAAAATCACCACACCCACTGACCTGATGATAGCCGAAGCGTTTATAAAGGGTAAAGCATAATAGCTTTCGGGGTAATCCAAAGAATCTAAAATTGCTTCCTGACAACAGGTTGGTCGTTAAGCTTCTCCAGCATTTTGATTTTCATTTCCATTTGGTGGACAATGGTCTTGTCATAATCGTTCTTTGAATCGCCAAACTTGTTGACCAGCACGAAAAGTTCAATAGCCAGGAAAAACAGAAAGATTAGAATCCATACGGTAAAGGCAATCCCCGAGGAGAAAAGGATGGAGAAAAGGATTTTCAATTCATCCAAAAAGCCTGTTTTTGATTTTAAATCCTTCTCCAGCACGTCCTGAATATTTAGCTTTTCATTCTCTTTCAGTGTTTTCTGCTCGCGCAGGTATTTTATTTGCGCGTCAATGGCTGGAATCATCTCCGCCTTTGGATTGGGAATCGAGTTACTGGTAACGGTCTTATTGGTTAGAACCAATCTCCCGGATGCCGAGTCTTTCTCGTATTGATTGGTTGTTGAGGGTGAATAAACCGTAGGGTTTTTCGCAATATCACTAATGATTTTTATCCGTTCCTCCTCCTTGGATTGAATGGAATTGTCAAGTTGTTGAATCTGTGAAGTGAGCTCCTGCGTTTTCACAGGAAGCAACCGGTTCACTTCCGTCTGGATATTACTGATCTGCTTTTTTTCAACATCCTCCTTGAAGATTATCTGATCAAGGATCACTGAACCCAAAACTGCCATGACAATTCCAATCAGAATGCGGAAGGAATACGCCAGGGAATTCTTGCCGATTGATAAAATGATTTGCCGCTCGATCTGAATCACCATCACAATCATCACCAAGGCCCCAATCAATGAAACATACAGGTTACCATGCAGGTAGCGTTGGGTAAAAGCATATCCGACAAAGCCCCACAGGGTACAAACAATTAACAGGGCAGAAAGATACTTCTTTACCGCCTTGACACTTGCTTCACTGGAGTTCCTTACAATCGTATAATTGTAGCCGGTCATGAAGCAACCTAATTTTACCCATAAATCTTTCATCTTTCGTGTTTTCTAAGTTCCAAATTCTGAGTTCCAAGTTCCAAGTAGGCTCTGATCTTGGATATTGGTTATTTGATATTTGATATTGGTTATTTGATATTTTTTCCTTTTTCCTTTGATATCAGATCCTATCGGCCACGATGTATCGTGGCCCTACACCGCCCTTTCAAGCATTTAACCATTGAACCAGCCAATTTTTTCCTTTCTCCTTTAACCATTCAACTTTTTTGCCTTAACCATTTAACATTCAACATTCAACATTTAACATTTTTCCCCTACTTGATCATCCTTGATTGTGTAATGGCCGACAGCCCACGCATGAATCCCTTTTGATAGGAAAGGATAATTCTTTCTACCAGTCCGGTTCCTGTTTCTATTTCAGCATAAATGATTTTCACTTCTTCAATATCCTTTTCAGCCTTATCCTTTTCCGATCTCAACTCTTCCACCAAATCCATCAATCCCGCCCTGCTTCTTGAGCTGATTTGAACCTCATAATCTCTGATTTTCTTGTCGTAATAATTGATGACCCTTCTAAGAAGTAGTTGCAGATCAAGCTTTATGAGTTTGATTCCATCGGATTTATTGCTGTTATCGGCATTGATGAGCGCATCGTTGTAGCCCTTTGTCTCGTAGTCAGCCTGGAGAAATGCATACACGACTTCAATGCCGTTGGCCTGGCCATTTATAAAATGCGTGGTCATATGCTCCTGAGATTCTTTATTGTGGGCAGAAAGGTCCCGTGGAACCTGGGAAGGGTCCTGATTGGTCGAAGCACTGGTTGACGGTTGGTTTTGTCTGAAAATATTAAAGAGTCCCATTGCTATCCATTTATTTAAAGTGAAAGAATTACTGGATGTATGCGACCTATGAGCCGTTCAGCGTCGTTCCGCTGGCTATGATTATGCCAAAGTCAGCATTCATAGCCTTGCTAGGTTAAAATTCATTCTGTAATATACGTTACGCATCTCCACCAGGCATAGATAATAACGTATAAACCGATCCAATGTTATAGAATGTTTGATATTCATTCAAATATCCAATATCGAATAAGGATCTTGAAACACATAGGCACATAGGACTCATAGAATTATTTATAACTATGTGTCCTATGTGCCTATGTGTTTATTTCCTTTTAGCTTTCCTTTTTCCCACAGGTTGTACCTATGGCTAATAACATTCGACTCCTTCAGAGTCGGCCTTCTGTCTCCTTTTAACTTTTGACTTCTCCCTTTTGCCTTGTTCCTCCCTTACCAATCCCCACCAGCGCCGGCCCCGCCAAAGCGTCCTCCCTTGAAGATAACCTCATCCTCTTTCGGGCTATTCATTTGGTGTCCGCCCAAGGTTTGGGAGGCGATAAAGGCCGTTAAATCCGATGAATTCCATTGATCATGCAGGAGCTCTTCCCGGGTGAAACCACTGATTGGTTTGTATCGCCTCCAGCAAACGATGTTGCTGATCGCTGATCAGGTTACGATGAAATAACTCCTTGTGAATATCTTGCATCGATTGGTTTGAATGGATTCCGAAAGGTAGCTAAAGGAACGGAAATATCCCAATCATAAGTCAAAACTCAATTACCAACTAAAACAAAATCAGAATGAACTAAACTCTAATTTACTGAGATGAAATCTACGCGGGATTATTGTGACGCCGCTAAGGCGGCCTTTTTGTGGGCGGTATGTCAATCCTACCATACCATGACCGCTAACGCGGCTTTTCAGGTGCGTAGCACCGATAGTATGGTAGAGTCAAGCGGACAACACTGCACGAAGGGTTCTTTCAACACTTGCAGCTTCAATCCTATAAATGTCTATCCGCCAAAGCCTCTTATTTGGGCAGCGAACCAAAAAACTTCTTCACCCGGTGATGAAATTTATGGATGCCTTCCGGTTCTGTGTACATGAAAATGCATTGATGATGAATCGTATTCAGCTGGTTTTGCTGAGCCAGTTTCAGCGCCTCCGGGGTATCAGAGAGCTGCTGAATCCACACGTCCTTTATTCCCTTGGCAATGGCTTGTTTCATAACAGATTCGGTCTGGCTCTTGGGAGTCATAACCAATAAGTGGTCGACACTATCGGGAAGCATGGCCAGGGTGGGTACTCGTTGGTTCTCCATTTCATTGGATTCAAAAAAGGGATTCACATACCACAGGTTGTACCCAAGCTTGCTTAAGTGCCTAGCCACTTGTGCACTAAAGCTTTTCTCATTTCTCGACGCTCCGGCAATAGCTATTGACTTGCAATCGAGAAAGTGGTCGATTTTGTGTTTACTGATCAGTTCCATTTGTTTTTTTTCTTTTAGAAATGTTGATTCAAAAACTTGTTGACAACCTAATCCTTGATCTAACACCCTACGGGGTTAAAAATCTTTTCAACGATCCTTTCCTATTCGTCTTGCCCATCAATCGGTCCTGTTCAATTCCATCCCTAAATAAAGTACCAATCCCCGGAGAATCGTGCGGTTGCACAAGCAAAATTACGAATTAAAAAGCAAGAAATCCATTGGTACAACATGATTATCCCAACCCGGGATTTTAATCCATTGGGCACAATTAATAATATCGTTTTTTCCCCGGGGTTGAAATCAATGGGCTACCATTAATAATATCCCCGGGATTGAAATCCCGGGCTACAAAATCTACCGAGCCTACGGCTCTGCACTTCGAACGGGCATTGTCGCGATGCCGGGGGACGCAAGAGCCGTAGGCTCGGGGCATTTTGTAGCAACGGATTTTAATCCGTTGAATAGGCGGGGGCGGTAGATATTGTAGCAATGGATTTTAATCCATGGAGAAATTCAAACCATGGAATTTTAATGCGTTGAAGATGGGATCTATATGCAATAATATATGTATATTTAATAACACCCAATTATTCCTGTAAATACACCAATCCACATTCACTATCATGGCAAACACCTATCACCAGGTTTATATCCACACTGTTTTCGCGGTAAAATACCGGGATGCGGTGATTCTGCCTCCATGGCGTCCATTGTTGCATGAGGTGATCGGTAGTTTAATTAGTGAAACCGGTTGTAAAACCATTATTTCAAATGGCATTGAAGATCATGTTCATTGTCTGGTGGGTTTGAGACCCGTTGTTTCCATCTCGGAACTCATGAAAACGGTAAAGGCTAAATCATCCAAATACATCAATGACCACCGGCTGACCAATAGCCGTTTTGAATGGCAGGAAGGATACGGTGTGTTTTCGTACGGCCATTCCCAGATTGAACATGTTTTCAACTATATCGCAACCCAGGAAGCCCACCACAGCAAACAAACCTTCAAAGAGGAATATCTGGTCCTGTTGGATGCCTTTCAGGTGCCGTATGACCAACGGTATATCTTTGCAGATCTGACATGAATCCAACCCGGAATTGAAATGGTTGGATATAGAATGATTATTAAAATCCGTGCTACTCTTGCGTTCCCCGGCATCGCGACAATGCCCGTTCAAAGCATGCAGAGCCGTAGGCTCGGTAGATTTTGTAGCAACGGATTTTAATCCGTTGGTCAGTCAGTTACAAAAAAACATTTTATGACAACAGAAGTAAAATCAACAGCTGAACACGATCAATTAAGCAGATTTGTTGGTCGCTGGAATACAGAAGGGAAAATTCGGGCAACCCATACAAGCCCTGAAGTGAAAATCATGGGAACAGACACCTATGAATGGTTTCCTGGGGAATACTTTTTATTGCATAAGGTGGACGTATGGGTAGGTGATGATAAAAATGAAACCTTTGAAGTGATTGGCTTTGACAAACGCATTGGAAAATACACCATGCAACACTATGACAACAAAGGAAATTCGGGAACTATGACAGCCACTTACGAAAAAGGCGTTTGGGTATTCCAGGGAGAAACATTACGGTTTACCGGAGGATTTAAAAATGAATACAACGAATTTTCCAGCATTTGGGAACAGTTAACGAATGGCCAAAACTGGACTCATTGGATGGATATTAAATTAATTAAAACGTGATGCAGGGTAGGAATCGGACCATGCGATTTTTAATCGCTTTTCTTTACC
>JACMKG010000141.1 GCA_014380255.1 Prolixibacteraceae bacterium
AAACGTGCCGCTTTGCTCATTAAAGAAGTCGCCGGAGGTGAAATCTCTTCTGACATTGTGGACGTCTATCCAAACCCTGTTGAAGACTTCAAGGTAGAGGTAACGTATGCCGGAATTAAACGGTTGATAGGTGTTGATCTTGGAAAAGAAAAGATCAAAAGTATCCTTGCTGCCCTTGAAATCAGGATTGAAGATGAAACGGAAAACGGGCTTTCCCTGAGGGTTCCTCCATATCGTGTGGATGTGAAACGTGAAGTGGATGTGATTGAAGAGATTCTAAGAATCTATGGATACAATAACATCGAGTTGCCACGCCAGGTAAATTCTTCTCTTCAGTATTCGGTGAAGCCGAATCCAACCAAGATTCGTAATTTGGTTGCCGAAATGCTTACTGCGCAGGGATTCAATGAAATTTGGTCGAATTCACTTACCAAGACTTCGTATTACGAGAACAACAGTGTATTCCAGATTGAGAATACTGTCAAAATATTCAACCCCCTGAGCAATGATTTGGGAAGTATGCGCCAGAGCTTGTTGTATGGTGGCCTGGAATCGATAGCTTACAATGCGAACCGTAAAAATCCGGATATCCGTTTATACGAGTTCGGCAACTGTTACTTCTTCAAGGGTAGTAGCCTGAATAACAATCCGATCAGGAATTACCGGGAAGAGGAACATTTATCCTTGTTTATTTCAGGGGACAAAGAAGCAGCCAACTGGGCTCTTCCTGCATCCAGGACAAGCTTTTTTCAACTTAAAAGCTATACTGAAAATGTATTGAAACGCATGGGCTTTTCGATTGCCAGCCTGAAAACAGAAGCTGTTTCCAATGAGGTGATGAGTGAAGGAATCAGCTATTCAATCAATGGCAAAAAGCTGGTTGAATTTGGAACAATTGCTGCTAAAGTGCTGAAAGCTTTTGGTATAGAAAGATCGGTTTATTATGCCGATTTCAGCATGGATACAATGTTTGTTGAGCTTAAGAACAATAAAGTAGTATTTGCTGAATTGCCTAAATATCCTGAAGTGCGTAGAGATCTGGCCCTTTTACTAGATAAGACCGTGCAGTTCAATCAACTGAGAGATTTGGCTTTCCGCTCAGAGCGTAAGCTTCTGAGATCGGTTGATTTGTTTGATGTTTACGAAGGTAAAGGTGTTCCGGAAGGAAAGAAATCCTATGCGGTCAGCTATATTCTTCGCGATGATGAGAAGACACTGAACGATCAGCAGATCGAAAAGATCATGCAAAAGTTGGTTTCTACCTACGAACGTGAGTTGGGTGCACAATTGAGATAATTTTTATTAGCCAGATAAAGACTTTTGAAAGGTGCTGCTGTTTATATCAGGAGCACCTTTTTTTATGTAGGATGTTTGTGATGGATAGAAGTACTTTATTTACGATTAGACAATTTACTATTTACAATTTACGCTACGCGAATTAACCGATTAACCATTTAACCATCCAACCATCCAGCCTTTAACTTAAAACCTTGAACTCATAAAATGACCAACCAGGCAAAAGGAATTATTTATACACTGATCACCGTTCTGATGTGGGGCGTTTTGGCCATAGCGCTCAAGGTGGCCACCAAGGAAATTGATTCGCATACCATCGTGTGGTTCAGGTTCTCGCTTGCATTCTCCGCTTTGTTTGCCTGGATGTTGATAAAGTCTCCCCGGGAACTTAAAATCCTTTACAAGCCTTCGTGGCTGATTGTGCTTTCGTCGATAGCATTGGCATGGAACTACATGGGCTTTATGCTTGGCATTCAATATACCAGTCCAAGCAACGCGCAGGTAGCTATTCAGTCTGGTCCTTTGTTGTTGGCCGTCTTTGGCATCCTGTTTTTCAAAGAAAAGATTTCAAAGGTTCAGGTTCTTGGTTTCTTAATTGCTGTCCTCGGTTTCTGGATATTTTATCAGCAGCATGTGGAAGCCGTTCCGGGAGGGCAAGGGAGCCAGTATACCAAAGGAATGCTGATTACCTTCAGTGGAGCGGTAGCCTGGGCTATATACGCTGCTTTTCAGAAAAAACT
>JACMKG010000142.1 GCA_014380255.1 Prolixibacteraceae bacterium
AGGTTGTGGCTCGGTAACTGAAATCAATAAGGCCCATGAACTGGGAGCCGAAGTGGTAAAAGTATTCCCCGGATCATCGGTTGGAGGGCCAGATTTTGTATCGGGAGTTAGAGGCCCGATTCCTTGGGCCTCGATTATGCCTACCGGGGGAGTTTCTCCCGATGAAACCAACCTGAAAGGATGGTTCAAGGCAGGGGTACATTGCGTGGGCATGGGTTCACAACTGTTTCCAAAGGAGGTCATCGAAACAGGCAACTATCAGGCTATAGCTGATAAATGCAAAGAGGCTCTGGCAATCATACAGAAATTAAAAGGATAAAATCAACAGTAACAACTTAATTAAAACTAACTTAATGAATCAAATCAACGAAAGGATTGGCAAGTACAGATGGACGATTTGTGCATTGGTATTCTTTGCAACGACAATCAACTACCTGGACAGGCAGGTTATCAGTTTATTAAAGCCTTACCTTGAAGCGGATGGCTTATTTGGTAGCGACCCTGCCCATTATGAATCAATCTATGCGAACATTGTTATCTCTTTTCAGATAGCATATGCTTTGGGGATGTTATTGGTAGGCGGAATTATTGACCGTTTTGGAACCAAGATTGGCTACGCTGCCTCTTTACTGGGATGGAGTATAGCGGCCATTGGACATGCATTTGCAAAAACTCCCTTTGGCTTCGGAGTGGCTCGTGCTGCCCTTGGTGTGCCCGAAGCAGGTAACTTCCCAGCTGCCATCAAGACAACAGCAGAATGGTTTCCTAAGAAAGAACGTGCTTTGGCAACTGGTATCTTTAATTCAGGAACCAACGTGGGAGCTATTGTTGCACCCATCGTAGTGCCTTTGATTGCTGTCTCAATGGGGTGGCAATGGGCATTCATTATCACAGGGGCTGTTGGTCTGATCTGGTTGATATTCTGGCAGATCATGTATGATTCCCCTGAAAAGAAACTGGCCAAAGGTCAGCTTAAACAAGCGGAGTATGATCACATCATGAGTGATAAGGAAGAAACAGTGAATGCTGATGGTTCAGATTTTAAAAAGGTAAGCTGGTTCAAATTGTTGACTTATCGTCAGACATGGGCCTTCTTCCTGGGTAAATTACTTACTGACCCGGTATGGTGGTTCTTCCTGTTCTGGTTACCTGCCTTTTTGAAGGAACAGTATGGCTTAACAGGCACACAGGTAAGCTTTCCGATCGCGCTGGTTTATACCATGACAACCTTTGGCAGTATTTTCGGAGGATGGCTTCCCAAGTACTTCATCGAAAAAGGTATGGATGCCAACAAGGCTCGTAAGAAATCCATGTTTATCTATGCACTCTTTCCTTTGACAGTGCTTTCGGCTCAGTATCTGGGAAGCTTTAACATGTGGTATGCTGTTATCATTATTGGTATTGCTGCTTCGGCACACCAGGCGTGGTCGGCCAATATCTTCACGACCGTGTCGGATATGTTCCCCAAACGTGCCATTGCTTCGGTGACTGGTATCGGTGGTATGGCAGGTGCAGTAGGTGGTATCATGATTGCCAAAGCTGCAGGTGTGCTGTTCGATCATTACAAAGCTGCCGGCGACATTCGTATTGGTTACGGTATCATGTTTATGATTTGTGCCACTGCCTATATTATTGCCTGGGTGGTAATGCATTTACTGGTACCCAAATTCAAGAAGATAGAACTGGATTAATAACTACAGAAACACATAGGCACATAGAACACATAGGGAAACACATTAAAGTATATTATTTATATGTGTCTTTCTATGTGTTCTATGTGCCTATTTTATTGAAAGAGAAGTAAAAAGTAAAAAAGTAAAAAAGTAAAAAGGTAAAAGAAAAAGTAACAAAGTGCCTGAGTGCCTGAGTGACAAAGAAAGAAGTGCTTGAATTGAAAAGTATCAGACCATCAGTCCTTCAATCCTTCAATCTTAATTAATAAGGAACAAGAAATCAGGAATAAGGAAGTGTAAACCAGTCCTTCAGTCCTTAAAAATAAAATAGGCACATAGATTACATAGTTCAGATACATATTTCGATTTATATGTGTCTTCCTATGTGTTCTATGTGCCTATGTGTTTATTTAAATAGCGTCTACTTCTTTTTGGCTGACACTCCTTCGTTGGTCATCTTAATGGGTTTGATGGTTCCGTCTTCATTGAAATACATGCGGTCGACACATACCACCCGGTGATCCCTTCCTTTGTTGGGAATCGGGCGACGGTGATAGAAGACATACCAGTCGTCGGTTCCAGGCACGTTAACTACTGAATGATGCCCTGCTCCGGTGGCAATGGCAGGATCCGACTGCAGGATGATATCCAGCTTTTTAAAAGGCCCGAAGGGTGAGTCGGCTATGGCATAAGCTGCTTTATAGCTGGAATCTCCCCATCCTCCTTCTGACCACATCAGGTAATACTTACCATTGCGGATAAACATGAAAGGGCCTTCCACATACCCTTGGGGAGTAATTTCCTTCACCATGCTTCCGTCTTCAAAAGGTACCAAAGCGGTAAAGTCTTCCTTTAGCTTGCCAATGTTGCAGTGGCCCCACCCTCCGTAGATGATGTAATACTGTCCATCCTTGTCGTGAAAGACAAACTGGTCGATGGGTTGTGCCTTGTTGTAGAACTCGCTGATAAGAGGCTTGCCCAGGTAATCACTGAAAGGGCCTTCAGGTTTTGACGATACACCTATTCCGATTCCACCCACCTGTGGAGTCTTTATCGAAGGATCCCTGAAAGGGGCCTGTATGTCGTTGGCTGAGAAAAACAAGTAGTACTTGGAGCCTTTTTTGATAATGGCAGGTGCCCACATGGCTATCTTTGCCCATTTTACACTGGTTGTATCGATGATGCGCTCGTGCTTTTTCCAGTTAACCAGATCTTTGGAGGAAAAGGCATCCAGAAACACCTGGTCTTCATACCGGGCAGAAAACGTAGGATAGACATAGAATTTATTCTCAAAGATTGCACCTTCAGGATCGGCATACCAGCCTTCAGCAATAGGGTTTCCCGAAGTAGTTTTGCCTGTCTGCTTTTGAGAGATACAGCCAGTCAGGCCAGTTGCTGCTATCAGCAAAATAAGAACAATGGAACGTAGATTTGTTAATTGTGATGTCATTAATTTACTCCTTTAACTTTCATTTTTAGTGTATATACTGATGTGCGGGCGGTAATGAACAGGATGTTTCTGTTTTTACCTCCAAAGCATACATTCGAGGGTGTTTCAGGTACTTCAATAGCAGCTATCTTTTTGCCTGTTTTATCGAATACAGACACTTGTTTGTTGGTCAGGTATACATTACCCTTTTTGTCGATGCTCATGCCGTCAGAGCCTTCAGGAGCAAAGAATGTCTTGTTGCCCAGGGTGCCGTCCCCCTGGATGGTGTATTTCCATATTTTGCCGTCGTTGATATCACTTACATACAATGTTTTGCCATCCGGAGTACCGATCAGGCCATTGGGCTGCTTGTAGTCATCAATTACCCTGATTACTTTTCCATCGGTATTTAAGTAATAAACGCCCCGCTTATCCTGCATCTCCTTACGCCCCTGTTCCCAGTAATTGCGGTGATAATAGGGGTCGGTGAAATAGATGCCCCCGTTTGGAGCAATCCATAAGTCGTTGGGAGCATTCAGTGGCTGTCCGTTGTAGCTTTCAGCAATCGTTCTCATCTGCTTATCCATGCTGATAGCCACTAAGCGGTTGTGCAAGTCAGCACAGGCAACCAGTTCACCTTGTTTGTTGAAATACGTTCCGTTGGCCCGTTCACAGGGTTGCATAAACGTGGTGATGGTATTGCCTTTTTCGCTCCACACATCAATTTTATCGTTGGGCTGATCGGTAAAGAATACCCTGCCGTCGGGGGCTACCGAGGGGCCTTCCGTAAAAGAATACCCGGTGCCTGCTTTGGTCACTTTAGCCCCTTTGGCCACAAGCTGGTCGTTCTGTGCATTTGCAGAAAAAGCCAGGAAGAGGCATAAACCAAGAATCAATAGTTTATTCATAATTAAATTGTTTGGGTTGTTTTTACCACTATTAATCACAATTAGAATAAAATGTACATTTACATTTTCTGAAAGGATAAAGATAAATACTGAACTTAAATAATTACCAGTTGATGGACTTAAAATTAAAAGGGTTCCTGTTAATTGTGTTTGCTGCTTGTATACCAAATTGTTATGCCCAATCTTCAACCGATGGATCTTACTTCTGGAATGTGTTCAACATTAACTATCGCATCAGCGAAAAGACCGATTTGCTGCTCAATACCAAAGAGCATTACTCCAATCAGGTTGACAGGGTTGATTTTTACCACGGAGAGCTTACCCTATACCGCAAGCTAGGACCAACGTTTTCGATGGGCCTGGGTTACCGGCAAACAGGCAATTACCGTTCGGAGCAATGGAGCGGGGGTCACAACTATCTGCTTTATGGAGTGCACTTATTCCAAAGGGGAAGTATAAAAATAAAGATTGCCAACCGTTTTGTATACAAGACCTTCAGGCACAGTGAAACACAGTATGCCCTGGATAATATCAGCAATGTCGATTTTTTTACCCGGTCAGTCAGCTGGGTTCCCAAGCCATACTATTGCCATGAATTATTTACTGAAATAAAGACACGTAAAATTCAGAATATACGACTGTACGGTGGGCTTCATGTGCTGAAAAGCAAATATGTTGGCTTTGACTTATTTTATTGTCAGTGGTTCTCGCAGTCGAGTACTGCCTGGAACAATTATCATGTGTACGGGCTGGCCACCAAAATCTATTTGCAATAAGGCCTTCGTTACGTTACACTTAATAAGACTCATGGTCAGGGCTGAACCGTTTAGGAACTGCTGAAAAAGTTTCATCTGCTTATAATTTGTTTTTTAAGGATCAGATGCTATTTCTGCCGATTGGTATTAATTATCACTTTGCAATGCCCTTTTCTCGGACCAAACTCTATATCAAGTCTATATTTACTCTATATCAACCCTATGTTTTTAATTTTCAGCATAGACTTAGTATAGACTTGATATAGAGTTAATATAGACCTTGTCACCATAAGTCTAATTTTTAAACATGTTTTTAAATATAACAAAGCTTACAATGCCAGTTACAAGTGAAGCAAAAATATCCAAAATATCAATAGGCTTGCCTAATAAGGGGTGAATAAATTCCATTAATACGGCGACCACGGTTCCCATTACGATCATAGACTTTCCTTTGGTTTTCTCATCCGAGAATAGAGACACGATAATAAAGATAATGGCAATGGTTCCTAACGAATTGCCAAGGGTATCGGCTAGATGGAAATCGTTGATTTTGTTTGAATAGATATAGGGGCGGTAATAAGGTCTTCCTATAAACTCATAAATTAGCAAGGCAGCCATCCCTATGCCAAAATTGATCAATTTATAGATGGAAAGCCTCCAGCTTCTAATCTCTTTAAATTCCTTCATGTTCATATTCAGTGGTAGCTTTTGCAACGATTAAAAGCGTAAATTAGCCTAAAGCAATTTCACCGGAAAATTGTTATACAATCACTTGGTATAATCAGTCGGATAATTACTTTACAATAGTATTGAAATATTCTATACAATGGATTTCTATCAGCAACAGATACGATCAGAATTAACTGTTTGGCAAAATCAGATGCTTCGCCGCCCGACTGTCATGAACTGGCTCTCCAAAGAAGTGCAGACCAAAGTGAATACCTGGATTCCTGAAAAGGTTCATAAGGCCATTACTGCCACTATCAAGCAGATGATACGCGGGGTCTTGTTCGGAGCTACACATACCACTGCCAAACCGTTAGCAGGGCAGACGTTGCGTGAACGGGAAGCAGCCATTGAGCAAAGGATCGAAAAGTACAAAACAACCGCCGCCGTTGAAGGTGGTATTACCGGTGCCGGGGGTTTTCTCCTGGGACTGGCAGACTTTCCCATACTGATCGGAATCAAGTTAAAGCTTTTGTTTGATATCGCTTCCATGTACGGGTTCAATGTCGATGATTATAAAGAGCGCGTATACATCCTGCATATCTTTGAATTGGCCTTTTCAAGCCATCAGCACCGCAAGAATGTCTACCTTAAGATGGTCAACTGGGATCATAGGATCAAGGAGCTTCCCGAAGACATTCATCAGTTCGACTGGCGCAACTTTCAGCAAGAGTACCGTGATTACATTGATCTGGCTAAAATGGCCCAATTAATCCCCATTATAGGAGCGCCTGTAGGGGTAGTAGTGAATTCACGCCTGATTAAAAAGCTTGGCCATACAGCCATGAATGCCTATCGTATGAGGCTGATGGAGGGAACTAAGATGGAGGTGTTGAAGGACTGAAGGACTGGTTTTCACTTTTCTATAATTCATTAAAAAAAAACACATAGACACATAGAACACAGAGCTAAGAAAACATTCTGATATCTCATTTTACATGTATCTTTCTATGTGTTCTATGTGTCTATGTGTTTAAATTCTTAGAACAAATGCGCCATTTTTACATTTTGCCTTTTTACTTTTGCCTTTATCAATGTTATTTCATTCACAGCATGATCTTATAAACAAAAACGGTAGTCATCGCAAATACCAGGTGGGCAATAAACAGTTGAAGGTAATAGCCTTTGAAATCGATGCGGGGCTTGTAGTTGGAAAGGATGAACATGACAACCCATCCTCCGATACCAATGATGCCAATGACAATGCCATAGATTAAACCTGTGAGCCATGTAATTTCATAAAGGCCCCATCGCCACAGGATATGAAAGATAACAACGAATATCAGCCCTATGATGTAATGGACCGTCCAGCCGGCTATTATTTTCCAGATGCCTGTTATGCCAAAATTAAAGCGTGTCATCAGGTATTGTAGCAGTACGGGTTCTTTGTAAAGCTCCCGGAATCCTTCTGAAACCAAATAGCTGAAGGCAGTCATCAGGGAGGTTGCTGCCACTGTTGCTAAAAGGATAATTCCGATTTCCATTAGATATATTCTGAATTTCTATTGGGAGTACGTAATAAAAGGAAACAGGTTCATTTTTCCATCCATGGATTGTTTGTAAAAAATATGTTTATGTGATTTCTGACTGCTGGACCGGTTAACAGATATTGTTGATTGATACTCAGAACAAAACTGTTATTATGACTGTTTATATTTCATGAAGTATTGGCCTGTAAACCTAATAGTCTAATTATACTACCCAGTTCTATGTACTTAGCAGAAGCAAATTCAGGATTCGATTGGAAAGAATTATTAATGGGCAGTGAAGAATGGAGTTTCCTATTTGAAACAGTTCTCCGCTCTTTTATCATGTTTATCGTAATCATGGTCAGCCTGCGTTTACTAGGTAAAAGGGGAGTCAAGCAGCTGTCGGTCTTTGAGTTGGTGGTAATCATCGGCTTGGGTTCTGCCGCCGGAGATCCCATGTTTTATAAAGATGTCGGGATACTGCCTGCCATTGTTGTATTTGTGATGATTGTTACGCTTTACCGCTCAATTACCTATAACATTGGAAAGGATAAGAATTTTGAAGCCCTGATAGAAGGAAAGCCCGTGTGCCTGATTAAGCATGGAACGTTTTCTATTGAAAACTACAAGAAAGAACCGTTGGGCGAAGATGAATTCTTTGCCGAATTGCGGATGCGCGGTGTATCCCAGCTTGGGCAAGTGGAGGAAGCTATCATAGAAAGTTCAGGCAACATCAGCATTTTTTATTTTCCCGATGAAGAGGTAAAATATGGATTGCCCATCATGCCCGACTCTTTAAGTAAAAGCACTCACAAGATTCATCTGCCTGATTTCTATTCCTGTGCATTC
>JACMKG010000143.1 GCA_014380255.1 Prolixibacteraceae bacterium
GCCGGTAGTTCAAAATAAGATTTTGCAGCAGTCAGGTAATCTTTGTCTGCTGAGAGTTCTTTTATTAACTGAAAATAAACCTGGGATGAAGGATATACAAAAAGGGTATATACTTTAGGTGGTTCTTCATTATCGAGCTCTTCAAATACGCCCAGCTTAATGTTCATCTTTTTAAACAAAGGCATCAAGGCAGTTGTCAAATAAGATTTTAATGTATTTTTTTCACCGCCTCCCGTAAGCTGGTAGGCTCTCCATTCGTAAAATTCCTTGTCATCCACTGGAGGATTACCGGCAGCCATCGAACTCCCTGTAACTGTTACGGCAGCCATAGCGGCTGTACTTTTTAAGAAGTTTCTTCTTTCCATAATAGGGTTAGATTAAGTTTCTCCGAATATAATCATTTTTTGAATTAGGGCCGAGGTGTATTTAATAATATTCCTTAAATGTTATTATGGTTGCACACAAAAATGATAAAAAGTACCTTAGTGCCTGAGTACTTTAGTACCTGAGTACCTTAGTGCCTAAGTCGCTGGAAGGAGCAACCACAATCTCTTTGTCCAAATACGACTTTGGTACTCAGGCACTTTTTTACTAAGGTACTAAGGTACTAAGGCACTCAGTAACTTTTCTACATAAAAAAAACTCCGATGTATAAAATACACCGGAGTTTCTGAAATATAAAGATTGGTTTTTTTATTCTGCCGGAGTATAATCCATGGCAGCCATTCTCTTGTAAGAGTTATATCTCCATTTTGCATTTTCCTCAGAAGCTTTGAATAGTTCGTCTGCTGCTTCAGGGAATGCTTTCTTCAATGAAGTATAACGAGCTTCACCGTTAAGGAATGTCTGGAATTTAGACCAGTCAGGTGCGTTAGAATCCATTACGAATGGGTTCTTGCCTTCGTCTTCCAACAATGGGTTGTGACGGAACAAAGCCCAGTAACCACAATCTACGGCCTGTTTTTCTTCCCACTGTGATTTACCCATTGATGCTTTCAACCCGTGGCTGATACATGGTGAATAAGCGATAATCAGTGATGGTCCTGGATAAGCTTCCGCTTCACGGATAGCCTTCAGGTACTGAGCCTGGTTGGCACCCATAGCCACTTGTGCTACGTACACATAACCATAAGTCATAGCCATCGCTCCAAGGTCTTTTTTGCGGATACGTTTACCTGAAGCAGCAAACTTGGCAACAGCACCTACCGGAGTAGATTTCGATGCCTGTCCACCGGTATTTGAATACACTTCCGTATCCATTACCAGGATGTTCACATCTTTTCCTGAAGCCATTACGTGATCCAAACCTCCGAAACCGATATCATAAGCCCATCCGTCCCCACCGAAGATCCAGAAGGATTTCTTCACCAGGTATTGTTTCAATCCAATGATTTCCTTGGCATAGTCAGCATTGCTACCAGCCAGAACTTCCAATACTTTGTCTGAAACTTCCTGGGTAGTATCTGCATTCAGCTTGTTTTCAATCCATGCATTGAAGGCAGCAATTTCTGCTTCTGTAGCACCGTTAGCCATCGCTGTTCTCATGATCGATTCAAGACGGTCACGTTGAGCAGCAACACCTTCTGACATACCAAAGCCATATTCGGCGTTGTCTTCAAACAATGAGTTAGCCCAGGCAATACCTTTTTCGCTTTCCTTGTGCTTGCAATAAGGTGTTGAAGGAGCAGATCCACCATAGATGGATGAACATCCGGTAGCGTTGGCTACCATCATACGCTCACCGTAAAGCTGAGAGATCAATTTGATATATGGAGTCTCACCGCAACCAGCACAAGCTCCTGAGAACTCAAACAATGGCTGTGCAAACTGAGAGTTTTTAACCGATTTGCTCTTTTCAACTACTTTTTCCTTGTAGCTTACCTTGCTGTCGAAATGATCCCAACGGGTAATTTCAGCTTCCTGAGTACCCAGAGGTTTCATGATCAAAGCTTTTTCCTTCGAAGGACAAATATCAGCACAGTTACCGCAACCGGTACAGTCCAGAACGCTTACCTGAATCTTGAAGTTAAGGCCGGCAAACTGTTTGTTAGGAACGGCAGTAAGTGTCTTGGTTCCTTCTGGCAGCTGTTCCATTTCGTTGCTGTTAATCAGGAAAGGACGGATAGCAGCGTGAGGACATACATAAGCGCACTGGTTACACTGGATACAGTTTTCATCCTGCCATTCAGGTACGTTCACCGCGATACCACGTTTCTCGTATGCTGCAGTTCCTGACATGAAGGTACCATCTTCAGCACCAAGGAAAGTACTTACAGGAAGGCTGTCTCCGTTTTGTGCATTGATAACATCCACAATCTTGGTGATGTATTCAGGACGGTTGTCATGACCATTGCCATTTTCTTCAACGAGGTCTTTCCATTCAGCAGGTACATCTACTTTCACAACATTGTTGGCACCTGCATCTACAGCTGCATAGTTCATGTTGATCACCTTTTCACCCATCTTACCATACGATTTCACGATGGCTTTTTTCATCTCAGCCACTGCAACTTCAAATGGAATTACCTGGGTAATCTTGAAGAAGGCAGACTGCATGATGGTGTTGGTACGGTTACCCAGACCAATATCTTCACCCAGCTGTGTTCCATTGATGATATAGAAGTTGATTCCGTTTTCAGCCATGAATTTCTTCATGCCTGAAGGCAGTCTTCTCTTGGTTTCTTCTGCATCCCAGATCGAGTTCAGAAGGAATGAACCTCCTTTTTTAAGACCTTTCAGTACATCATATAAATGAACATAGGCAGGTACGTGACATGCTACAAAGTCGGGAGAGTTAACCAAATAGGTAGAACGAATAGGCTGATTTCCAAAGCGCAGGTGCGATGAGGTAAAACCTCCTGATTTCTTGCTGTCGTAAGCAAAATAAGCCTGGCAGTATTTATCGGTTGCTTCACCAATGATCTTGATGGAGTTTTTGTTGGCACCTACTGTACCGTCAGAACCTAAACCATAGAATTTAGCTTCGTAAGTTCCTGCTGGAGCTACGTTCACTTCTTCTTTCAATGGAAGTGATTTGAAGGTAACATCGTCAACAATACCAATGGTAAACTGATTCTTAGGCTCATTTCTTTCCAAGTTTTCATAAACCGAAAGAATCTGGGCAGGGGTAGTATCTTTTGATCCTAATCCAAAACGGCCACCTACAATCAGAGGAGCTTCAGCCTTGCCGTAGAACAATTCGCAAACATCCAGGTACAATGGTTCTCCATTGGCTCCCGGCTCTTTGCTGCGGTCAAGAACAGAAATGCGTTTTACAGATTTTGGAAGGGCATTCATGAAATATTTAGCCGAGAAAGGACGATACAGGTGAACGCACATAAGACCTACTTTTTTGCCTTGTGCTGCCAGGTAATCAATCGTTTCGCGGATAGTTTCAGTTACTGAACCCATGGCAATGATGATGTTTTCTGCATCTTCGGCACCATAGTATGTAAACGGATGATATTCGCGTCCAGTTAGTTTTGTGATTTCCTGCATGTAACCTTCTACGATATCAGGTACTGCATCATAGAAACGGTTTGAAGCTTCTTTTGCCTGGAAGAAAATATCAGGGTTCTGGGCAGTACCGCGTGTTACAGGGTGCTCTGGATTGATAGCCCTGTCTCTGAATTCCTGAATCAGGTTCATGTCAACCAATGGAAGTAGTTGTTCCTTGGTCAAAACTTCGATTTTCTGGATCTCATGTGAAGTACGGAAACCATCAAAGAATGACATGAATGGAATCCTTGATTTCAATGTTGCAAGGTGAGATACCCCGGCAAGGTCCATTTCTTCCTGCACAGATCCTGCGGCAAGCATGGCAAAACCGGTCTGGCGGGCTGAATAAACGTCGCTGTGATCTCCAAAGATAGACAATGCATGTCCTGCCAGTGCACGTGCACTGATGTGGAAAACGCATGGTAACAACTCACCAGCGATCTTGTACATATTTGGGATCATAAGCAACAACCCCTGCGAAGCAGTATAAGTTGATGTTAATGCTCCTGATTGTAATGCTCCGTGAACAGCTCCGGCTGCACCCCCTTCGCTCTGCATCTCTGCCAAACGCACCGGACGACCAAACATATTTGTCTTGCCATTGGCTGCCCATTCATCCACATATTCTGCCATTGTTGAAGATGGCGTAATTGGATAAATACAAGCTACTTCACTAAACATGTAACTAATATGCGCTGCGGCATAGTTTCCGTCACATGTAATGAACTTCTTTTCTTTTGCCATTTTGTAATGTTTAATTTGTATTTATTAATCCTTTTATTTTGAAATTCTTTTCTTTCTTAATTCTTTAAATCCTACGACCTTAATATAAAAAACCAAACAGCCAAAGTGGAATAATATTCCCGCTGCCTACCTCAATCATGCCTGCAGCGGCGTAGGAATCATCATCCACCGGAACGATGTATTTATTGCCAATCGAGAAATGATAGGCATCGTCAACTTTAAAATCGGCCTTATTCGAGCTTTTTACCCGATGCTGGTATCCCAACTGGTTGTAAAAGAACGTTTGCCGTAACGACTGGTTGGTAATATTGGTCGGATCGATAGCATACATCAGGTTGGTATTGTGCAGGTAAACCATCTCCGGTTTCTTGATTTCATCTTCGTTACCATTGGCAAACAACAGGTTGATGATACGCGCATTTTTCAGATAACGCAGGTAATTCATAATCGTTGCCCTCGAGGTCTGCACATCGGTGCTTATCTTGCTCACATTGGGCGTGAAAGGCACTTGACTGGCAATAATCTGCAACAGCTTTCTAAGCTTGGGAAGATATTGTAAATCAATCTGGTTGAGATAGGTGACATCAATTTCCAATGCCAGGTTAATATGCTTTAAAAGGGTTTCATGGTAAAATCCTTTGTTGTCAAGGAAATACGGATAGAAACCATTTTTCAAATAGTCATTAAAATAGGCGAGTGGCTTAATTTCCTGGGTTATCTCAAAGGCAATCTCAGAATGATTGGATAAGATTTCCTCCAGCGAATATCTCTTAAAGCTCATGTTCAGCTGATAATTCAGGTATTCCCTGAATGACAATCCTTCCAAATGATATATTTTGGCGATATCTTTTAATACATTGTTCTCATCAAGAACCCTTACCACCGGAGATGCAGAAAAAATAATCTGCAAATCAGAAAAATTCTCGTAACAGGTTTTTAATTCTGAAGCCCAGTCAGGATATTTATGGATCTGATCAAGAATAAGGGTTTTACCTCCTGTCTTATAGAACTCGTCAGCAAAAGAGGTGATCTTTCTCCTGGTAAAATAAAAATTGTTGAGATTCACATACAGGCAGGTCTTGTCATTGAGGAATTTTTCTTTCACGATATCCATCAAGAACGTAGTCTTACCGACGCCGCGAAATCCTTTGATTCCGATGACACGGTGCTCCCAGTTAATCTCATCCAGAAGTTCCCTTCTCATGGATGTGCGGGCTTGTTCCTGCAACACATTGTGAATACTGATTAAATTTTGCATGTTCAGAATTAATGCAACAAAAGTAATTTTTCGAAAGAATAAATTGCTATCCAGAGATGACAATTTGTGTTTGAAAGTGTAATTTATAATTGTTAAAAATAAGGACGCCTTGCAATGTTTGGTTATTGATTTGGCTGATTGTTGTTTTTTTCAACACCTAACCACCTGTAATTTTCGATAAAGCAACTTCTTAATCAAGAGGCTTTGTCATTTTCGTAACGGGGAGTTACCAGTTTGGAAAATGACCCTTTAATCAGATTAAGGACTGTGAGATCGAAGGATTGAAGGACTGAAGGACTGAATTTGGCCGAGCAAGGCATAAGGCGATGAAGGTTCCAAGCCTCTCTTGTTGATCAGCAAATGAAATTTCTTAGCCGTAAACTCTATATTAACTCTATGTCAGGTCTATACAGGGCTAATTTAAATTTTCAAAATCATAGACCCAATATAGGCCTAACATAGAGTTAACATAGCGTTTGTGGCTATGTTGGGTTATTCTTTTAAAGGATTCAGGTGAAAGGCCTTTGCCTGATTCATCCTGATTATGAATCAGGCGTAAAACCTTGGGAGATCTGTTTAAATTAATGAACTGAAGGATTGAAGGATTGAATACCGATCAGTGATTAGGAGTGTTCGGAAGTTGCTGTGGGTGCGGAGCACTTTGATATTTGGTGATAACGTTCATAGGATTGGAACCCCAAGGTGCGTAGCACCGAAATATCAGTTTATGTCGAAAAATCTATCCTTACAAATGTCAATTAATTAACCGTTAATATATTACGGTACTACGCACCTTTCGGTTTCGAACTTACCAGCTTTTCTACAAATATGAAAGGTGCGCTGCACCTACTTCTTCATCATGCAGGCAATTTATGAAATAATCATCTTCCGAAGACTCCTAATCAATTGATCACTTAACCTGTACCGGCTTGAGTCTTTGCCTTTGCCTACCAATATTTCGGATTGATTCCGTATTATCCACTGTGTTATGTACTTGATCCCATACAGACCATGCCCCTTGCCCCATGCTCCAGGCCAGTTATTAGTACATAGCCACCACCACATTTCCGGTTGATCTGCTCTTTCTCATGCTGCTCTGGGGTTTTACGTCCCTTCAGAACGTAAACTTCTAGCTGTGATCAATATTCAGGGAGGTTAAGA
>JACMKG010000144.1 GCA_014380255.1 Prolixibacteraceae bacterium
AAGGCATGGATACAGATCGGCAGCGTCTCGCTGCAGCCGTCCGAGTTTATGAAGATGGCCACTTCGCTGGCCATCGCGCGATACATCAGCTCGTACAACTTCAAGATGCACAATTTCAAGTCGCTTGTCACCCTTTCAACCATCATATTACTCCCCGTTGGATTGATATTCCTTCAAAACGATACGGGCTCCGCGCTGGTATTCGGGGTGTTCCTGCTCGTGCTATACCGGGAAGGGCTGAACGGAATCGTGTTGTTCTTTACCTTCCTCATTGCCCTTGTATTTGTTCTGACCATGGTCGTCGATGCTTACATTACCCTGTGGGTGCTTACCGTATTGGCTTTCGTGGTTTATTACCAGTGGCGCCGTAAATTGAAAACAACCCTTATCGCGGCAGCGGTATTTATGTCCATTTACCTTATTTTCTGGTTAATCAGCCTGATTATTCAGGTTGAAATCGATCACCTATATTTCATCCTCACAGCTGCGATCGTTTCAGCCGGGTTGTTTTATTTCTATTCCATCATGCTGCGCAAGACCAATCTGGCCATTTTGTTGGGTATATACGCCGGTAGCGTGCTCTTTTCAGTCTCGGTGGACTATGTATTCAAAAATATCATGGAGCCGCATCAGCGCGCCCGTATTAACGAATTGCTGGGCATCCAGTCGGATGTGCACGGGGCTGGTTACCATGTTAACCAATCGAAGATTGCCATTGGTTCGGGTGGTTTCTTCGGAAAAGGCTTTTTGCAGGGCACGCAGACTAAATATGATTTTGTGCCTGAGCAGAGTACTGACTTTATCTTCTGCACGGTAGGAGAGGAGTGGGGCTTTTTAGGAACGACGGTCGTCATTGGTCTTTTTATGGGCCTTCTGATGCGCCTGATCTACCTGGCCGAGCGTAACCGTTCCAAGTTCAGCCGCGTGTATGGGTATTGTGTGGCCACGATCCTGTTTTTCCACTTTGCCATAAACATTGGAATGACCATCGGCCTGGCACCCGTTATTGGGATACCTCTGCCTTTTTTTAGCTATGGAGGATCATCCCTGTGGTCGTTTACCTTACTGCTCTTTGTCTTTGTAAGGCTTGATGCCAGTAGGTTTGAACAGTTGAGCTTCTAAAGCAAGTCCTGTCTTCCTGAAATTGCCAGATATAGTTATCGAGACATCAACCTGAACTTCCTGCCCGCGGAAGGTTGGGTTTCACGACCCTCTAGCATTTGCTTGAATTGGATGCAATGGGCTGTATTTTTACGTTTCATTCATTTCAACAGAATGGACATTTCATCCGAAACAAGAAATTCGAGAAATACATAAAGAATATTTCCAATATGGCTAAATTAGCACGAGATACTTACAGATGCGTTTAGGACAAGATTCAAAAAGTTAATATGTTGCCAAAATCAGTAGGTTTTTGCCCCATCTTCTGATTCTTATAGGATTGACATAATTCCCCTAATCTTAAATATTGGGCTGATTGAAATCAAGGCAGCGAAGCTATATCCCTTCTAAATCAAACCCTTTGTATCCGGAGTGAATTTTCCAGTTTCTTTCCAAACTTATGGTACGCTTTTTGACATTTCCAGTTATCATTAGTTCTCATAAAATTTATATTTAAAACATATCCACATGAAACAGATGCCACTTATTTTGATCCTTGTATTCACGACTTTTCTTTTTAGCGGATGTACAGAGGATGAAGTTCCAGGCCCCCCGGGAGAGGATGGACTGGATGCCACGGTTTATTATTCAGAATGGTTCTCACCCACGAATTGGGAAGGAACTTCAGGTGATTGGTATTTCGATGCTGCTGCTCCTGATTTAACAGAAAAAATTGTAGAAGAGGGAGTCATCCTTGCTTACGTTTGGCTCGCGGATGATGTGTATGAAGGGATGGCTGTAAGACCTTTGCCCGCTTATGCGGTAGGTGCCAACTGGAGTTTCTTAATTCCTGATTATGAAATCATCGAATTTACTTCTGATATGATTTCAAGGCCACTTTCCTCGGAAAACAAATTTCGGTTCATAGCTATTCC
>JACMKG010000145.1 GCA_014380255.1 Prolixibacteraceae bacterium
CCAGCAAATTTAGCTCCAACGTTCATATTGGGACGCAATTTATAGTCATAATTGAACCTGGCATTGTATCTCGAATAATCGTTGTTAATCTGAAGTCCTTTTTCATCCATCATTCCGATAGAAATATAAAAGTTCGATTTCTCATTGCCTCCAGAAGCTGAAAGATTATGATTTTGAACCTGTCCTTCACGCATCAGCACATCCCACCAATCGGTATTTGGGTAACGCAAAGGATCAATCATACCTAAAGCCATCCACTGATCAATGGTTCCATCTTTAAATGTGTAATTGGAACGCAGGGTATTGGCAGCAGCCAACCTTTGGTGAAGAGTCAGTGCGCGTGGGTAATCAGCCATAAATTCATACGACTTGGTAGGATGCTCAATGGCATATGAGCTTGAGAAATTGATTCTGGTTTTATCCATCCCTTTACCTGATTTAGTAGTAATCAGGATAACACCGTTGGCAGCGCGCGATCCGTAAACAGCTGATGATGTTGCATCTTTCAAAATAGAGATGCTTTCAATATCATTCATGTTCAACCGGTTAATGTCCACATCGGGCATACCGTCAACTACTACCAGCGGGTTGGCATTGTTAACCGTACCTAACCCACGGATAAGCAGAGAAACGTTGTTCCTACCGGCCATCCCTGAATTCTGACTTACAGCCAAACCTGGAATCAATCCATTCAAACCGGATGATACGTTGCTTAACGAGCGGCTGGTGATTTTTTCATCAATCTTAACGGCTGATACGGCACCTGTAAGGTTCACCTTTTTCTGGGTTCCGTAACCTACCACCACAACTTCTTCAACATCCACGTTTTCGTCCTGCAGAACAATATTAAAGGTTGACTTATCGCCTACAGCAACTTCCTGAGATACCATACCCACAAATGAGAAAACCACTGTCTGGGCACTTGCCGGAATACTAAGCTTAAATTTTCCATCAGTATCGGTAATCGTACCAATAGTTGTTCCTTTTACTACCACTGAAACTCCAGGTAAAGGCAAGCCTTTATTATCGTTCACGGCTCCGGAAATTCCCTTTTGCTGCGTAGCAGGAGCTTGATTTTTTTCTGCAGCTTTCTTAATGACTACCGTACGGTCTTCAATTTCATACGATAAACCGTTAGGCCCTAAAATTTTGTTCAGGATGTCTTCCAATTTGGCATCAGTTACTTTTATTGATACCGGAGACGTATTCTTCAACAAATCTGACCTGTATAAAAAGTTGAATTGACTTTGTTCTTCAATTTTCTTCAGAACTTGTTCAATGCTGGTATTTTCAACTTTTAAATCCAGATTGGTTTGCTGAGAATAAACACTTGCTGAAACCTGCACCAAGCTCAGCAAAAGAAAAAATACAGTAATCCTCATTACAAGGAATAGTTTTTCCCATCCGTGCCAACGGATAGAATTACATAGCTTTTTTTTCATAAATTTGTTTAGTAAGTTAATACACATTGTTATTCACTACAAGTCAGGCGGGGGATGGTGCGAACATTTCCCGCTTTTTCTTTCCTCATCCAATTGATTGTTCAACAGTTACAAGATTATTACCAATTTTAAATCAACTGTATTGGTACATGCTACCTATTTAAGAATACTGTTATAATTAGTGGTTCGGTCCAAATAGCCGGCAATCCTAATTCTCTTGTACTTTTTTTTCACTAAAAAGAGTTACATAACTTTTTTTTCATAAATTTGTTTAGTAAGTTAATACACCTGTTATTCACTACAATTCAGGCGGGGGATGGTGCGAACATTTCCCGCTTTTTTTCATTAATTTGATTATTTGACAGTTATAAGTTTATCGTCTATTTCAAATTTAACTTCATTGGTACGCTCTATCTTTTTAAGAATACTGTTAAAATCAGAAGTGCGGTCCAAATTGCCGGTAAACCGAATATCCTTGCACTTTTCTTCATTAAAAACAAACTGAACATCATACCACTTCGATAACGTTTTCATGATTACTTCCAACGGCTGGTCCCGAAACATAAAGCGTCCTGCTTTCCATGCAACATATAAATTAACATCTACCTCCATCTTCTCAAATTCAGTATCACTCACCAGGCTCTGCTCGTTGGGCTTTAAGGTGATTTTTTCATTGATCTTATTTTTGAGAGAAACTTCCACACTTCCTTCAACAAGTGTTGTATAGATGGATCGATCATCAGGATAGGAGGAAACATTGAATTGTGTTCCCAGAACTTTTACCCGTTGATTACCTGAAGAAACAACAAAGGGTGTATTCGCATCCTTGGAAACTTCAAAGAAAGCCTCGCCGGTAAGCTCCACACTTCGTATATCTTTAGCAAAATGAACCGGAAAACGAAGGGTGGTTTCTGAATTCAGCCAAACTTTCGTGCCATCGGATAAAATCAGGAAATATTCTCCGCCACGAGGTATTTTTAGCGTATTATATTGAATATCTGAAGTCTGCCCTTCTATATCAATATACTGGAGTTGATTGTCTTTGTTCACTATTTGAATACCATCTGCATCGATAGAGGTATTTTCACCTGAAGTCAAGTCGTGTTGCGTTCCATCGTCCAGTATCAGAACGGCTTTACAGCCTCCCGGTTCAATCGATTGCACATACTGTTTAACGACTAAAGAATTAGTATCCTCAGTGGTGAAATATTGTAAAGAGATAAAAAGTAAAATGCTGGCTGCAATACCGGTAAGAATGCCTATCTGTATATTTTTAGTATTGGAATGAAGTCTCAACTTGCGATATATAGTGTGCAAGGCCTTTTTCAGCTCTTCAGGAGAATTGGCTAACAGGGAGCCTTCTGAATAATACCGAACAGCATCCTGATAGTATTTACGATGAGAACTTCGTTCGTTCAACCATTTTTCCAGAAGAATATCCTCTTCTTCGGAAGTCTGATTGTGAATTTTCTTCCAAATGATTTCAAAATCAATGTTTTGATCCATTATGGTAATTTTAAGTTTTAGTTAAGTTATTTCTGAGACACGTAAGATCTAAAAAAGGGTGACAGAAAAGAAGAAATTAATTAAGAAAAAAAAACATTTATTAACAAACGAGTAAATTCCCAAAACTAATCCGTTATAAATTCCTTCTAATACAAAGCTTATAAATCGCTGTTCTTATGAGCGTTTCTCTGATTAATCAACGCTATGCGCAATTTATCTTTGGCCCTTTTAAGTTGTGTCTTAACCGTATTTTCCGAAATCTGGTTTAGCTCAGCAATTTCCTGCACTTTACGTCCAAAGAGATATTTCTGTTTAAACAGCTCTCCCATCTGGGGAGGTAACAGGACAATGGCATCCTGCACTTTTTTGAGAATCTCCGGATCTACCCAACCCGAAGAATTATCCTCATTGAGCAAGGCTTCCACGTAAAGAATATGATGCTTATCTTGAACCTGAAGGTTACGAAGGTGGTTAAGGCTTCGGTTTTTCACCGATTGATAGAAATAGGATTTGAGTGAAAGGTGTATTTCTATTTGTTGTGTTTTTTCCCAGAAGTGAATAAACAGGTTTTGGACAATGTCATGACATGCTTGCTTGTCGAATAGGAATCCTTCAGCATATCTTACCAGATGTGGATAATATTCATAGAACAACTGCTCAAAAACTTTCTTGTTCCTGTTCTTTATCTCCCCAATCAGTATCTTATCCTCAATCTTCATCTATGTTTTTTAAATCCCCACCACGGCAATCATTCAATCACGTAATTTAGTAAACATATAGAAAACTACTTTTGCCTCATTTTCTTCTATCGATTCGGGTGCAATATACGAATGTATATACTAAAATCAACTACCTAATCTTGCATTTTATTTTTTAAACAGGATGTCTTTTCGAACATGGGGAGTGCTCATAAACTTCAGTATCTGATCTTTGGATATAGGAGAGGTTGCCCCTGTAGTCGTTGAAATCATGGCTCCTGCAGCATTTCCAAAACGCAAGGCATCTTCAATCTTGTGACCGTTCATATAGTAATGCACAAAGCCAGCCGAAAAGGCATCCCCGGCACCCACGGTATCGCCAAGGGTGATCTGGTAACCCGGGTCATAATCAAACAAACGATCTTTTGTCAGGCAGAATGCCCCGTTCTCTCCCAGGGTGCATAGAATAATATCAATATGAAATGTTTCAATAACTTCTTTGGCCAGATCTTTTAAAGACTCACTTTTCAGACCCAGCAATTCCTTTGTAACCAGCAGTTCCTCATCATTGGCCTTTAAAATATTGGTCATGCGAAGGCTTTCTTCCACCGAAGCTGCCGTA